>DATDUY010000026.1:0-2952 GCA_035290165.1 Sulfuricurvum sp.
GAGATTATTGCGTATGAAGCAATTTTGGATATTTTTTGGGCGGTACATGATCCTACCACCTTAAATCAACAGGGTGCCGATCGCGGAACCCAGTACCGTTCGGTTATTTATTACTACGATGAGGTTCAAAAAGTAAAAGCAGAAACTTCTATCGCCAATGCACAAAAAAATTGGAGTGATCCTATCGTCACGGAACTCTCTCCCGCACCGGAATTTTATAAAGCTGAAGGGTATCATCAAGAGTATTACAGGGAACATCCAACGCAGGGGTATTGTCACGCAGTGATTGCACCAAAGATTGAAAAATTTATGAAAAAGTTTGGGGATAAAGTAAAAAGAGGTTAAGAAAAGTGGCTCTCCCAGATACCTGCGGCACAAAACATGGAGGGGTGTGCTGCTGTATTCCTACCCTGACACGATGTCCATCCATGCCCTTGCACAGGTCTAGAAGAGTTGGCGAATTATAGCCGTTTAAACCTGCAAATGCAAGCAGATGATTGATAAGGAACTTTTTTTGCTTAGGGTTATTGACTAAATTTTTGAGTGTTTTGGTCGATATAGATTACACTAAATATACAAAAGGATTTGTGATGGCAGGGACTGTAAGCTCACTCGGTATCGGTTCAAATGTTTTGACGGCAGATGTTATTGATAAATTAAAAGCTGCAGATACCGCCAATATCGTTACTCCGATTGATAAGAAAATTACCCTTCAAGCACAAAAAGAGAGTGCATTAAATTTACTCAGCAGCCTTTTGAGCTCTATAAAAGCAAATGTTAGCAGCTTATCAGATGATACCCTTTATCAAAAAAGAACTGTTTCGGGGAACTCGGATGCAGTGAGTGTGACTGCGTTATCAGGAAGTGCTATTCAGTCTTTTTCGATCACCGATACGGTCATGGCTAAAAAAGGGATCCTCGAATCAGGAGCATTTTCATCTACAACTGCGACGGTATCGAGTGGATCGGGGACTATGTCTCTAGCGATTGATGGCCAGACTTTTGATATCGATTATACCGCTAGTACGACCTTAACTGATCTCGAAGAGTCGATAGCCTCAGCAGCCGGAGAAAAAGTAACGGCATCGATTTTACAAACAGGGGCGAATGAGTATCATCTCGTATTGACATCCAAAGAGACGGGCGCCGATCAGACTATTTCTCTTTCGGACTCGGTTGGTGGAACCTTGAACAACGAGTTGAAAACATATGATATTACGACTAATCCGACAGGGGTTCAGAGTATTCAAACAGCCAGCGATGCTTCATTCAAATATAATGGTATTAGTATTACGAGAGCATCTAATTCGGTTGATGATCTGATTGTCGGTGTTACCATTAATCTGCTTCAAGATGCCGGAAGCACGAATATCAGTATTTCTCAAAATACTACTGCTATCAGTGATGAATTAAAAAATTTAGCTACCAGTTACAATACTCTGATTAAACAGCTTGATGATATGACTCTGAGTGATTTAGCGAATGGCAAAGTAGGGATATTTAACGGAGATAATACCATTAAGGCAATTAAACGGGAAGTGACTAAAATGATAACATCCGTTAATGCAAACGGAGATTCATTGGCACAATACGGTATTGGACTTGATCAAAACGGGACCATGACGTTTACCAAAAGTGCATTTGATACCAAAATGAGTGCTGATCCGACTGCACTTGAGGCATTTTTCAGTGGTTCGACAGATGCCTCAGGAGAATATACGGAAGGGGTATTTGGGAATTTTAATACGTTGCTGGATTCCTATACTAAGTCGAGCGGTCTGATGAGTACCCTTCTCGATGGATCTAAGAATGAGACAAAAACATTAAATAGTGAAAGAACACGTGCATCTGCACTTCTTACGGCACGTTATGATACGATGACGACTCGCTTTGCTATGTATGATGCGATAATCAGTAAAATCAATAGCCAGTTTTCTTCTTTACAAATGCAAATTAATGCAATGTCGGACAGTAGCAGCTGACGTTAATTTTTCATTATTTTTTTTGGCATTAAAATTGCTTTACAGTACTAACTGTGTAGAGGGGTTAATGTCATGCTCAACGGAAAAAATATTCTTATAACCGGTGGAACCGGGAGTTTTGGAAAGCAGTTTGTAAAAACAATTCTAAAGCACTACAAACCTAATAAAATCATTATTTATTCTCGTGATGAACTTAAACAATACGAAATGGCGCAGCGGTTCAACGACCCGTGTATGCGTTATTTTATCGGTGATGTTCGTGACCTTTCACGGCTTGAGAGTGCCATGAACGGTGTCGATTATGTCGTTCATGCGGCAGCACTTAAGCATGTCCCTATTGCCGAATACAATCCGATGGAGTGTATCAAAACCAATATCAACGGAGCACAGAATGTGATCGATGCGGCGTTGCACTGCGATGTCAGCCGTGTGATCGCCCTCTCTACCGATAAGGCCGCCAGCCCCATCAATCTCTACGGTGCAACCAAACTCGCATCCGATAAGCTCTTTGTCGCCGCTAACAATATTCGAGGCGGCAAAGATATCCGCTTTGCCGTTGTCCGTTACGGGAATGTTTTAGGTTCTCGCGGTTCCGTCGTTCCATTTTTCCAAAAACTGATTGAACAGGGTGCCACGGAGTTGCCTATTACGGATGAGCGGATGACACGATTTTGGATTACCCTCCAAGAGGGGGTTGATTTCGTATTGAAAAACTTTCAGCGTATGCACGGAGGAGAGACCTTTATCCCTAAAATTCCTTCGATGAAAGTGGTTGATGTCGCTACTGCGATCGCCCCGCATCTTCCGCATAAAAATATCGGTATCCGTCCGGGTGAAAAAATGCATGAAGTGATGTGTCCACGGGATGATTCTCATCTGACGTTAGAGTTTCACGATCATTACGTGATTAAACCGACGATCCAATTTACCGAAACTGCCGATTTCTCAAAAAATAATTGCGGTGAGATCG
>DATDUY010000027.1:0-8506 GCA_035290165.1 Sulfuricurvum sp.
ATTTTGAAAAGGCAATGGCGATTTTAGAGCAAACCGGTGTCGCATCCGTTCCGGGTCGGGCATTTTATCACGACGATGCGGGGAAGAATATGGTTCGCTTTTGCTACTCTAAACCGCTGGATGTACTCGATGAGGCAGCGGAGAGAATTCGGCGTTTATGATATAATATTGAGAATTATGACAGAAGGGGGGATTAATGTTAAGTGTGCAAATTAACAATCCTGCGGTCGAAAATTTCTTTCACCATTCATCAGAGTCCATCGTGCAGTTCCTCGAAAAAGCAGTTGCTCATTTAGAAAAAAACCCTTCGTTTATCGTATCATCGATGGATGAAGCCCGTGCGCGTGTAGAGAATGCACGAAATTCCGATGATACTCTTTCCGAAGAGGAATACAAAAGCGATATGGAAGCCTTTTGGAAAACCGTGTAATTCGGATTGTTCGTAACCGAAAATTCACTATCCAACTTCAAAATATTCTCCGTTTTATTGCTCTCGATAAACGTTCCGCCGCAATCGATTTTCAACACACTATTGATACGAAATTTGAACTATTCGGAATTTCCGAATAGTTGCGAGAGTATGTTCCAAATTGGAACCTACTGCTGAATATTAAAAAATACACAAGGAAATTAATATGTCTAAATTTGTAGGAGCCCACGTCTCCGCTTCGGGCGGTGTTTTTAACGCTCCACTAAACGCGATGAAAATTGGGGCGAAAGCGTTTGCCCTCTTTACCAAAAACCAAAAACAGTGGGCGGCAAAGCCTCTGGATGATGAGACAATTGCCCTTTTCAAAGCGAATCTTGCCAAAAGCGGAATCCTCCCGAAACACATTCTTCCTCACGATTCGTATCTGATTAATCTCGGTCATCCCGAAGAGGACAAACGGCAAAAATCGCTTGAAGCGTTTATCGATGAGGTTCAACGTTGTAGCCAGCTGGGACTCGATCGTTTGAACTTCCATCCGGGGAGTCATTTGAAACAAATCAGCGAAGAGGAGTGCATCGATCGGATCGCTTCGAGCATGAATGAAACACTGAGTGTTACAAACGGTGTCACATTGGTAATTGAAAATACGGCAGGTCAGGGGTCCAATCTGGGGTGGAGATTTGAGCATCTGAGAGCCATCATAGAGCGTATAGAGGACAAATCACGAGTCGGTGTCTGTATTGATACGTGTCACATGTTTACGGCGGGGTATGATATCCGCACCCGTGAGGCGTATGACGCAACGTGGAAAGAGTTTGATACAATTGTGGGATTTAAATACCTGCGGGGGATGCACATCAACGATTCAAAACCCGATTTAGGAAGCCATGTGGATAGACATGATTCACTCGGAAAGGGGAAAATCGGGCTGGATGCGTTTGGATTTATTATGAATGATCCTAGAATGGACGATATCCCTTTGGTTCTTGAAACGATTGATGAGACGATTTGGGCTCAGGAGATCGAACTTCTATACACAATGGAGAAAAGATGAGAATAGTGACATTATCGGTTATTGCATCGGCGACGGTGATGGCGGGGGGATATAAAATCCCGGAGAGTTCGATCAATGCAACGGCGCTGAGTGCGGCGTATGTTGCTGCTTCGCACGGTGCCGATGCGGCCTATTATAATCCTGCCGCAATGATCTATAATGACAATGCGAATCTCCTCGAAGTGGATGCGACCTATATAGGGTTAAGTTCGATTGATTTTGACGGTGCGAGCGATTACAGTTCAAAAAAAGAGAACTTTTTGGTTCCGTCACTCCATTTTGCCTCTAAAAAATTGGGGGATAGCGGTGCGCGTGTCGGGTTTAGTATTGTCGTTCCTGCAGGTCTTTCGAAACGATGGGAGAATCCGATTCCAAAAGCGACAGCCGAAGAGTTTACGTTGGAGACGGTTGAGTTTAATCCCTCGCTTGCTGTTGCACTCAGTGATACGGTGAGTATGGGTGTCGGATTTCGTATGGTTAAAACGGATGGGGTTGTTAAGAGCAGTTCAGCTACACCGACGTTACGAGATATGAGTGGTGACTCGATGGATTACGGATATAATTTAGCATTAAACTACCGTCCGGTATCTAATCTATCATTAGCGGCAACCTATCGCTCAAAAATTGATTTAACAGTGGAAGGATCTGCTGCTTTACGTTATTTAGCAGCAACGTATAATGGACCTGCCAGTGTTACGGTTCCAATTCCTGCGGCGCTTAACTTTGCAGCCGCTTATACATTTAATAGCGGAACAACAGTGGAAGCCGTAGTTGAGAGAACTTTTTGGTCGGTCTATAAGAAATTGGATTTTGAATACAGCGGAACTCCGAATGCGGCAACGGCTGCTTTCGGTGCACCGATCGCTAAAAATTGGAAAAACACGAACAGCTACCGCTTAGGGTTGACTCAAAAATACGATAAATGGACCGCAATGGCAGGATGTGCGTATGATGAATCTCCGGTGCCGGAATCGACACTCGGATATGAACTTCCCGATTCGGATGCGTGGATGGTCTCTTTAGGGGGACGTTATCAGTTGGACGAACATTGGAATATCGGTTTAGCCGGTTTGGTCGATGTGAAAAAATCACGTGAAGTGCATAACAGTTCCATCAACGGTGAATTTTCCAATGCCCGTGCCTATCTGGTGACTGCCGGAATCGGGTACCGTTTTTAATGGAGCATCTGATTATGGTAGAATCATTACTGAAAACTGCCACAGGCAAAGTACGTAAACGCGTTTTAAAACAAGGAATCCATTGAAATACCTGATCGATTTTTTAGAAAACAAAGTCATTGAAGAGACCCATATTTTTTCACAACTCAAATGCACAGTGGAAGAGGCAAACATCTTGCAGCTTCTCACCCGTAAATTTTTACAGTCTCAAGAGGACGTCATTGTTGCCGAACTTCTCCAAGAGCTATACGGGGCGGATGATTATTCGTATCTCAGTCATTTTGGTGAAGTTAAAACATTGTTGGAACTGGGGTGGATCACCCATCACTCCTTTACTCCGCTGAAAATCAGTGAGCTCTCTCACTTGGAACTTTACAATACCCCCGTTGCAGTGACATCGGTCTTTATGAAGCTCCTCGAAGAAGGTTCGTTGGAGATGACGCTCCCTGATATCAAACCCTACGCCGATCATTTGGAGTATCTCCAAGATCAGTTTTTCCGTATCGAGCTGTATCAAAAGATGTCGATAATCCGTCATAACGGTAATGAGCACTCGCTGGGAATTAACCGCATCCAAAACAAACTCGATCTTCTCGAAAAGCGGATCGATGAGCGGATCGCCCAAACCTCATTGGATGTCGTACTCGATCGCTTTTTCAAACAAAAGAAGTTAGAGCCCAAAGAGCAGGTTATTTTCTTAGCTCTTCTCAAAGAGGAATACAGTGCGACCGAGGGAAATCTCAGAGAGATGAATACCCTCATCGACCTGATCAGTTTTGATGATTATGAGCGGATAAAAAACCGTGCACTTCTTGAAGACGGTGCCCGTCTCATCAACGAAGAGGTGATCGATTATGAGGAGATGCTCAACCCGTTCGGCGGTATTTCCCGCGCTTTTTACATCGTCGATGAGGTGCTTCAGTCGATCATGCACCCGCAGAAAAAGAAAAAAGTGCGCAAGCTCAAACTCGATATGCTGATCAAAGAGCAGGAAATTTTCGAGCTGATTGAGCCGACGACTTCACTGGAGAATGTTGTCCTCAACCCTTCGACCGAGCAAACGCTTCAAAATCTGATGCGCCAGCTCGATCGTGAAGTGATTGCACGCCTCCATGAATGGGGAGTCAAAGACAAAAAAGCGGGGATTGACGCACGGATTATTTTCTACGGCCCTCCGGGGACGGGAAAAACTCTTACGGCACATTCACTCTCACGATCATTGAAACGACAGGTACTCAGCTTTGACTGCTCGAAAATTCTTTCGATGTATGTCGGGGAATCGGAAAAAAACGTACGAAAAATTTTTGATACCTACGCCGATTTAACCCGTCAAACCAAAACCGAGCCGATTTTGCTCCTCAACGAAGCCGACCAGTTCCTCTCTTCTCGTTCATCGGGAGTCGGTTCGTCAGCCGATCAGATGCATAACCAGATGCAAAATATCTTTTTGGAGCAGATAGAGAAATTTCAGGGGATTTTGATCGCAACGACCAACCTCCTCGAAAATATCGATCAAGCATTTTCACGCCGTTTCAATTATAAGATCGAGTTTAAAAAACCGGATCAAAAACAGCGTCTTACACTCTGGAAAATGATGCTTCCGCGCAACGCACCGTATGCGGAAGGGTTTGATGTTGAAAAACTCTCAACCTATCCTTTAACCGGAGGACAGATAAATTTGATTGTTAAAAATACGGCATATCAAGTTGCTGCACGCTCTGATGGATCTTTCAGACTTGAAGATTTTATCGCCGAAATTCAAAAAGAGCGTTCCGGTAGCTTTGAAGGGGAAAAATCGGTGGGATTTTTAAGTCATTGATCTATCAAAGTTTTATCACGACGTGACCTAAATTTAATTGAATTGTTGCTTTTGCAACAAAGCAGGGGTATAATCCACCATATTGAGTAATAAAGTGGAGAAAATTATGGGTTGGTTTAGTGATGATACGCAGTTAAGAGAGGAAATCTCATCGCTGCAAAAAGAGAATAGTGCACTTCGAGAGCAAAATCAAGAACTCTCCCATAAACTTCATGAGTGTGAAATGAAGATTGCTGAAGAGAATGATCGGCATCGATGCGGAAATGCTTCGGCAGTGATGACCTATCAAAATGAGCAGCTCAAAAAAAATCTGATTGATGTTCAAGGGAATATGGCGTCATCCGTCTCTTCTTCCAAAGAGAATATTGCGCAATCTACTGCATTATTGGAAAATATTGTTGATCTTGGGCAAAAAGCATCGGGCATTTCGAAGACCCTAGAGGGATTAAACGATTTGGCTTCGGAGTCGATGGAGACGGTTAAAACCCTCTCAGATCGCGCGCAAGATGTGGCGAGCATTTTGGTATTGATTAAAGATATCTCCGATCAAACGAACCTCTTAGCCCTCAATGCCGCAATCGAAGCAGCGCGTGCGGGTGAACATGGCCGAGGATTTGCGGTCGTAGCGGATGAAGTGCGTAAACTGGCGGATAGAACGGACAAAGCGATCAGTGAGATCAATATCTCATTGCAATCGATGAAACAAGATGTTACGACGATCGGCGAAAAGTTTGAACATGTTCAAGAGAGTATCGAAGAGTCGAATGAATCTATCGGAAGCTTTAATACCAATATGGATCATAATGCACAGATGATGCGTGAAACATTTGCCAGTACGGAACATACGGCAGAACGTATCTTTATGAGCTTGGCAAAACTTGACCATATTATTTGGAAAGTGAATACCTATCTCTCTGCAGTTACTAAAAAAGAGCAGTTTAATTTTGTCGATCACCATAACTGCCGTTTGGGCAAATGGTATTACGAGGGGGAAGGGGCAGACTTTTTCAAAAAAACTCCAAGTTATTCATCCCTTGAATCTCCGCACGCTGTAGTCCATAACTCTACCCATAAGATTTTTGATCTTATGAAGATTGAAGATATCGGATCTGAGCAATTCGTAAAAGTTTTTGAAGAGATGGAACATGCAAGTGACGGTGTTTTTGGTACCTTAGACCGAATGCTTCAAGAAAAAAAGTGATATTGCTTCGATTAGTAGCATGATACACTCGTTAGAGTACGTATAATTTCCTCGCTATAGACGATCAATTGTTCCGTTTCGTATCGAAACGGAACATTCCTCCCAAAGTGTTACGAAATTTAACATTTATCTCCAAAACCCAATACTGCGGTGTTTCTTATAGTGACAGACGTATTTAAATATCGTATAGATAAGGGTTTGTTTAATTCTCTTTTTGTTATAGTGCAATAACTGTTTTTATAAAAGCCGTATAGCGTGGCAGGGGATTACTTCTGCTGCGGGATATGCCATTAACCACAAAAAGGTCGGAACTATGGAGCATTACAACGTGGCAAATCCCTATTTTGGGGTATTTGTACTGTTTGTGTTAACGTTTGGTGCATTTTACGCCACAACCGTCATTGCACGCTTAGCGAGCCGCGCTTTAGCGGCCAAAGATACTGAAAAGATAAAACTCTCAGTTTATGAATGCGGACCGGAAGTGACAAAGCAGCCGAACCGTATTTCAACACAGTTTTATCTTTTTGCGTTGTTGTTTTTATTGTTTGATGTGGAGATTGTTTTTATGTTTCCATGGGCAATCGATTTTAAACTGCTAGGCTGGTTTGGATTTGTTGAGATGATGATGTTCATCTTATTGCTGACAATCGGTTTTGTTTATGCGTGGAAGAAAGGGGCTCTCGAATGGCACAACATCAAGTAAATTATCTCAAAGACGGCGGACTTCCCGTCGCATTAACGACCATCGACAAAGTAGTCAACTGGGGTCGATCAAATTCACTCTGGGCATTAACCTACGGTTTGGCCTGTTGCGGTATCGAGATGATGGCATCAGGGGCATCACGTTATGACTTCGACCGTTTCGGTACGATTTTCCGTGCCTCTCCGCGTCAAGCAGAACTTATGGTCGTTGCGGGAACATTGACGAAAAAACATGCGGAATTTATCCGCCGTTTGTACGATCAAATGACGGAACCTAAATGGGTTATTTCTATGGGTTCATGCGCTAACACCGGCGGTATGTTTAATACCTACGCAACGGTTCAGGGAGTTGATCGCGTTATTCCGGTTGATCTTTATCTTCCCGGGTGTGCCCCGCGCCCTGAGACATTGCAATATGGCGTATTGCTGTTGCAACAAAAAATCCGACGTGAGAGTGCATCCCGCGCTCAAAAACCAAAAAGGTTGATGTAATGAGAGCTTACACCCCTAAAGATGACGTACAAAAAAAGCCCTATTACACCGACCGTTACTGGGTTGCTCCCCAAGTAGCGAAAAGTGATGTCTCTTCAGATGAAGTATTTGCCGCAGACCTCGAAGCGATCAAGGCAAAGTTTGACGTTTTGGATGCCTATATCCAAGTGAAACAAATGGTTGTTGTGATCAATGCGTGCGATAATTTCGGCGTTATTGAGCTGATGAAAAATGAACTGGCTTACAATCAACTCTCTGAAATGTCGGCGATTGACTGGTTGGCTACCGAAGGAAAATTCGAGATTTTCTACCAAATGCTCAGTATGTCCAAGCGCAAACGTATCCGAGTTAAGTGCAAAATTTCTGAAAAAGAATCGATCCAAAGTGTCGAGAAACTTTTTCGCTCAGCCGATTGGTCAGAGCGCGAGATGTACGATATGTTCGGTGTGGTAGTGAACAACCATCCGTTTATGAAACGTATTTTGATGCCGGATGATTGGGAAGGGTTCCCATTGCGTAAAACCTACCCGCTTCAAGGGGACGAATTCGCCCAATGGTACGAAGTCGATAAAATCTTCGGTAAAGAAGCACGTGAGATTATCGGACCTGAAAACCGTGATCCTGCCCGTGTGGATCGTTACGACACCGAGCGGTTCGCCCGTTTGGGTCACGAAGTGCCTCACGGTGCCGACATCAGCCAAGGTGAACCGGATACTCCGCTTGTCTACCAAGAAGAAAGCGGTGTCTTTATGGTACAAAAATTTGACGCAGAAAAAAGCGTCGTGATCTCTGATCGCGATCGTTAAGGAATTACAGTATGCAACAAGCCAATAGACTTAGACCTTTTTTCGAAAACATTACGTTTGATCGTGACGATAATGAACTGATCCTTAACTTCGGGCCTCAGCACCCTTCGGCACACGGACAGCTCCGTTTGATGCTTCATTTGCAGCAAGAGCAGATCACCAAAGCCCATCCGGATATCGGATACCTCCATCGCGGTATGGAAAAAATGGCGGAGAACATGATCTACAACGAGTTCATGCCGACCACCGACCGTATGGACTATATCGCATCAAGCTCAAACAACTACGGTTTTGCGTTAGCCGTCGAAGAGCTTATCGGTCTTGACGTTCCGCGTCGTGCCAAAGTAATCCGTATGATGCTTCTTGAGACGAACCGTCTGATGTCTCACCTTTTCTGGTTGGCGACAACGGCACTCGATATCGGAGCTATGACGGTGTTCTTGTTTGCATTCCGTGAGCGTGAATATCTGATGGATTTGATCGAAGATTACTGCGGGGCGCGACTGACTCATGCAGCGATCCGTATCGGCGGTGTGCCTCTCGATCTACCGGATAATTTTATCGCTGATTTACGTAAATTCCTCGATAAATTGCCGGAAAACATCAAAGACTACGAAGACCTTCTCGATACCAACCGTATCTGGTTGATGCGTATGGAAAACGTCGGAGTTATCTCAAAAGAGATGGCTCAGAGTTGGGGCTGTTCAGGAGTTATGCTCCGCGCATCCGGTGTCGAGTGGGATATCCGTAAAGAAGAGCCGTATGAGCTGTATGATGAAGTAGAGTTTAACGTGCCGGTCTCTGACAAAGGGGATAACTATGCC
>DATDUY010000028.1:0-3698 GCA_035290165.1 Sulfuricurvum sp.
TTATCCTTTTGGATGAACCGACCAATATGATGGACAGCCTCACCGAAGAGAAAGTCAAGCACAATCTTAAAGAAGTCTTGGGCGGAAAAACGGTGATACTGGTAACGCACAAGACATCGCTCCTTGATCTTGTCGATCGCTTAATGGTGGTCGAAGAGGGTAAAATAGTAGCGGATGGCCCCAAAGAAGACGTTTTGAAAAAACTCGCAGGAGGTAAGTGATGAAATTCTCTAATGATCGCGGATTTGACGATTCCGATTTGGAGTATATGTCGAGTCTCTCTACCGCCGCAAACCGTAATACGGCGCAATCCTCCCGTATCTTTTTATGGTCGGTTTTAGCAATGGTCAGCGGTACATTGATTTGGATGAGTATTGCGGAGGTGGATGAAATCACCAAAGGGGAGGGGAAGGTTATCCCCTCCACCCATCTGCAAGTAATTCAAAACCTCGAAGGGGGGATTGTTCAAGAGATCCGTGTTAATGAAGGGGACAGTGTCAAAAAAGGGGATTTGCTGATTCGTTTGAGCGATATAAAGCCGAAAAGTGAATTTGAGGGGAACCGAATCCAATACAACGAGTTAAAATCTAAAAAACATCGTCTACAGGCGGAATCGTCGATGGGGAGTCTCTCGTTAAGCGCGGCAGATCGGCAAGAGCTGGAGGGGTTTATTCAGCATGAAGAGGCGGTGTTCCACTCAAATCGAAGTTTGCTCATCAGTAAAATTAACGTTTTGAATGAACAGATGAATCAGCGCTTAAGTGAACTCTCCGATGCAAAATCAAAAGTGAGACTCCTCTTGGAAACCCGAGAAATGGTTGCTAAAGAGGAATCGCTTTCACAATCAATGTTTCAAAAAGGGGTTGAATCCAAGAGTGACTATTGGAAGGTTCAACGCGAACGGAGCCGAATAGAGCGAGAATTGGAAGAGGCTAAAAACTCCATTCCAAGGCTGGAATATGCGGTAGCAGAGCTCAAAGAGAAGATGCTTCAGGAAAAAATAGATTATCAAAACAAAGCGAAGCTTGAACTGAGTGCAACGGATGCGGAACTCGGACGGATCGATACGAGTTCTTTGCCGCTATCCGATCAGGTTGATCGATCTTTAATCATCGCTCCGGTAACCGGTATTATGAAGCAGATGTTTATTAATACCGTCGGCGGAGTCGTGCGTCCGGGGATGGATATCGCCGAGATTGTCCCCACTGAGGACTCTCTTTTGATTGAAACAAAAATCAAACCCTCTGATATTGCATTCCTCCATCCGGGGCAAAAAGCAATTGTCAAATTTTCTGCCTATGATTTTTCGATTTACGGCGGTATGGTGGGTGAAGTGTACCAAATCAGTTCCGATACGATTATCGATCAGCAAAAGCAAGAGAGTTATTACTTGGTTAAAGTTAAGATCAATCAAAAATTGGCTATTAACTCTAAACTAGCAAAAGTGACAATTATGCCGGGGATGACGGCAAACATTGATATTCTTACCGGTAAAAAGACGATTTTACAATATCTAATGAAACCTATTATTAAAGCGCGTCAAAACGCACTGACGGAAAAATAAGATGCATCGTATAATTTTAGTAAGTGAATCAGAACCGTTTATCAAATCGTTTGGAACAAAACTATCCGATGTCGGGTATTCTTGGCTCAACTTCGATGAGATGAAGTCGAATGAACAAAAGCAAGGTTCCTTTATTGTCATTTTGGATATTCAATCCTTTCAAATGACCTTTCACGAACTGGGAGAATTTTTAAAAGAGTATCCTTATCCTGTTTTGGTATTGAGTGCGATTCCTACGTTTGAAGAGGGGTATCCTCTGTTGCGTATGGGAGTCAAAGGATATGCCAATAGGCATATCGGCTCGGTTAATCTCCAGAGTGCGCTGAGTGTTCTGGAATCAGGGGGAAGCTGGTTTGATCCCGGATTTATGAATGATTTGATTCGTCATATCGATTATCGAGGTGCTTCAACTGATAGCGGAAAAGAATCGTTAGAAATATTGAGTGAACGTGAGCGGGAAATTGCCCGGTACATTGCTCAAGGGCTTAGTAATTATCAAATAGCAGACGTACTGGAAATAACAGAGCGTACGGTTAAAGCACATCTTCTGTCCTGTTATAAAAAACTGGGATTAAATGATCGTGTGAGTCTTGCCTTGTGGGTTAAAGAGGCGGGTTATGTATAAATCCTATCAAGAGAACGGTTCCAAAGCGATAGAGCGTTATTTAGCTGAGGTTGCCCCTTATGCGGCGCAAAAGGTTGAAGAGGAGCAAACGCAAGCGGCTGAAGTGACGATTTTGGCCATTCGAGCTTTTAACGGCATTGTCGCGATGTGTCAAGATGAGTTGTCTGATGCCGATGAAGATCATCTTCAGTATGTTTTATCGGTGATGTGTCATATCGATGTAAATGCTTCAGGTGAAGTGCTTTGCGGACAAATAAACGGATTTATTTCTCACTACATCGAATATTATAGACCCCCGAGCGAGGGAGATGATCCCTACTCAGCCATCAGTGAAGAGAATTTCATCAAATTAATCCGATTAAAACACTACGGTGAAAAACTTCGTTATTATGTAAAAAGTTTTATCACACAGAGCAAAAAAAGAAAATGGTATCAGTTTAGTGTTTCTGCATCAAAATACCAATGGGCGGAAGACCAAGTACACGATCTTGAAACGGCACTGGCCACAATTAAGTATCGCCTTGAGGAAGACAGCGATAAAATGATCCAAAAAATAGTTGATAATTTTTATATTATCTATATTTGCCTTTTGGCGTTGGTAAAATATTCGAAATTGAAACAAGATTTGATATTGGAGCTAAGTGCCAATGCCCAAATTGACCGAATCTTAGATATGATCGATCCTTCGTTTCAAGCGCATGCGCTAAAAAATAAATATCTTCTTTATTATCATGTGGTTTATGAACTGAAAGAGCTTCATACCAGCGTCCTTTCCGATATGTAAATTTGTCCGATCGGACAATTGACCTTCACCCTTTCCTATGGAATAATTTGACACTGAAAATTTCCTAAATGGAGCATATTATGTCAAAAGCGATTGGTGAAGTAACCCGTATTGATGGAGAGTATATTGTTAAATCAGGTGATGGATCATTAAAGATCTTAGCACCGGGGACACTCCTTTTCGAAGATGATGTGATTCAAGGGCGCGGCGGTAGTCGCGAACTTGAGATTGAGCTTGTGAATGGGGATAAACTCGTTTTGGGCGGAGATGAAGTAATTACTTTAAGTGAAAGCGTTATTTCCAAGGAACCGTTTAGTACCGAAGATACACAGATAGAGCCGGAACAAATTGTTAGTAAAGTTGATTCAAGCGATTGGACTATCGCGGTTGATCCTGAGGTGATTAAAGGATCGATAGAACCGGAACATTTTGTTGCCAGAGCATTTCTCGATCATGATATTTTGGATTTGAATAACGGGTCAGCTCTAAATGCAAATACGACAGATTTAAATGATGGGTTAATCGGATTGGCACCGGAACAAGAAGCTTCTGCAGAGGTTGAGTCTGTTGAGACTGCCGTAGAAACGGCAGAGTCAACAGAAGTGCTGGAAGCACAAGCAGCAGAAACGATAGTTGATGCTGCGGCAGCAGAAGCCCAAGCGGCAGCAGAAGCCCAAGCGGCAGCAGAAGCCCAAGCGGCAGCAGAAGCCCAAGCGGCAGCAGAA
>DATDUY010000029.1:0-2683 GCA_035290165.1 Sulfuricurvum sp.
GGTCGCTTTTATGTCAGCCGAAGTTGGTAAAAAATTAGGATGGAGTCAATCCGAAATTGATGATATCATCATGATGGGAATGTTGCATGACTGCGGTGTATCCTCGACGGATGTTCACAGCCATTTGGTAAATGAGCTGGACTGGGATAACTCTCAGATCCATTGTCTCAGAGGGGCGTCCCTTTTGGAAAATGTCACGATCTACCATCAGTATGCTCCGATCATATACTATCATCATACCCATTGGGAACATCTTCCCTCAACATTAGATGAAGAGAGCAAAGCCTACACTAATCTAATCTATCTCACCGACCGTGTCGATGCGTTACGGGTACAAATCGGAGATACAAGCGTCCTCGAACATAGCCAAATCGCCTCCGTTATCCGTAAATATTCCGGAACGATGTTTTCGCCAGAACTCGTAGAGGCGTATCTGGAAACCTCTTTATCCGATTCGTTTTGGTTTTATATGGAACCCGAAGCACTGAACGATTATTTTAGCGAATGGATTGAGATAGGACACAGCGAAGCCGTAGATTTCGAAATACTTAAAAATATCGCCATAATGTTCGCAAATGTTGTCGATGCCAAAAGCACATTTACCTCAGAACACACCTACGGAGTTGCATCGCTTGCCCGATATATCGCACAAGCCTATCATCTCCCGAATGAAGCTCAAGAAAAAATCGAACTCTCCGCTTTTTTTCACGATTTGGGAAAATTACGCGTTGCCGATCAAATTTTGCATAAAGCGGGTCCCCTAAATGACGAAGAACGTTCTCATATGAACCGTCACGGATTCGATTCACATATGATTCTCCGTAAAATCAAAGGGTTTCAAGAGATCGCTAAAATTGCCTCTATGCACCATGAAACATTGGACGCAAAAGGGTACCCCTACCATCTCACAGCCGATCAGATTCCTATCGAAGCACGGATTCTGACCCTTGCCGATATTTTTCAGGCATTAGTCCAAGACCGCCCCTACCGTATAGGGTTAAGTGCCGAAGAAGCGTATGAGATTATCCAAAAAATGGGGGAAGAGCATAAGCTCGATCCAACCATCATCGACATCTTGCACCAGAATCTGGACGAATGTTATACTCATGCCATGCATCCGCATCCCTAAAGCGAAAAGGAATTTTCTGCTTTAACGATACCACAACCGTATCATCGCAGCGCCCAAAAGAGCATAGGCAACCTCACCGATCCCCGCCATCCAAGCGCCAAAAGCTCCTAAGGCTAGCATAAGTGCCGTATATATCGGAGCGGTTGCTTCGCGAAGCTCTTTTTTAATCATCCCATACTGCAGCGGTGAAAGTTCTACACTTAATTCCCCCTTGCTTGCACGTTCGATCATATGGCGAAATGCGCTTATATCACCGGGAATACGTTTGATCTCATCGATCAATGTTTCGATAATCGAATCTTTCATCCCTAAGGCTCTGGGGATATTTTTTTGGAGGATCGGGAGGATATCTTTGATCCCGTTAAAGTTTTCAATATAGGTGGTCCCCAGTCCCTCAATAATCGCACTGACGCGAAGGATATAAATCGCCTCTTGAGGGAGTTTAAAAGGGAGATTTCGGGTCTGTTCCAGCACCTCAAACGCGAGGCGTTGCATACTGCCGCTATCGAGGGCATCATTACCGAAAATATCAAACATCCGCTCCGTAAATTCGGCAAGTTCCGCTGAGGGGGCATCGTAGGATACCGTTCCCAGACGTTTTGCCGCACTCACATAACTCTCAAAATCACGTTCGTTTGCCGCTTTTATCAGTTCGATAATGGCGATGCGCGTATCGTTAGGAACCCGTTTCACCATCCCAAAATCGAGCAGTACAAGTTTTCCATCTGAATTTACCAGCAAATTTCCCGGATGCGGATCAGCGTGAAAGAACCCTTTGACCAACATTTGATCGGTATAAAAACGGACCAGTTGATCGATTAGCGCTCTTATATCGAGTCCGTGCGAAAGGATCGCATTACGCTCATCAAACCGCCACCCCTCCTCAAAGCTCATTACCAGAGCATCATCACAGCTGAGGGAAGGATAGCAAAGGGGGAAAATAATACCGGAGTCTTTATAGACCGACGAAAACTTTTCCAGATTGCTTCGTTCATGGTTGAGACTGCACTCTTGAATGATCATCGTCGAAAATTCCGCAATAACCGATTCGATCGAATGGCGGGTTGTGTGGGAGAAAAGGGGTCGGAATAAGCCGTTAAAAAGCAAGAGTATACGTATGTCGGCACGAACCTGTTTTTCGATCCCCTCTCGTCGCAGTTTCACTGCCACTTTCGTCGTATCGTCAATCCATGCCGTATGTACTTGACCGATCGATGCCGAAGCAATAGGGTCGGGATCAAAACGGATAAACGGCACGCTCCCAAAGGCTTTTTCCATGACCCGCTCATATGCGGCACGGCTCATCGGGGGAAGATCATCGTGGAGTGTTTTCAGAGCGTTTAAGTACGGCTCATCGAAAAAATCGTTACGGGTAGCAAGTACTTGCGCCAATTTGATAAAACTTGCCCCCAGCTCCGTGATAGTGGAGGCAAGTTTATCGGGGCTGAGAGAGGAAAACCCTAAAAAGCTCTCCTTTTTTTTAATCAGCAGATAAAACGAAAGTAAAAGACGAAAAACGCTCCAAAGGCGTCGCGGTGAATAGAATGAATTCAC
>DATDUY010000030.1:0-2193 GCA_035290165.1 Sulfuricurvum sp.
CAAGTTTCATGGGCTCAAATGGCTTCAACTGAGGCAGTTTTAGAGCAACCTGTCGCGATATCGTCGCATGAAAAAGTGAATCAATTCGTTGGGCGTGAGGATGTTGCAAAAACATTTGAGACTATGGGTGTTGATCCTAAAATGGTGGAGCAAAGAATTGCGTTAATGAGTGATGAAGAGGTATCAAAAATCTCTTCTCAAATCGATACATTACCAGCCGGCGGTGATTTCGGCGGTATTGTAGGTGCCGTTGTATTCGTTTTTATCGTCTTATTGATTACCGATATCCTCGGACTTACAAAAGTATTTGGGTTTACTCGCTCAGTACGTTAATAAAATGATCTACTGCACCCGTATAGTATTCTACGCGTTCGTTGTCATATTGGCAACGGGGTGTGTCCCTAAAGACCCCTTTCCCCCTGAACAGCACTATGCATCCTCTGCTATCAATGTCCCTTTTATCCCTCCCCGTAGTGAGCTGTGCGGTTCGACCTCTATAGAGATGGTTGCTTCATATTGGCAATCGACAACCCCGTATATCCCTAAACTCTCCACGCAAGAACTGGAAGCTCGTACGCTGATTCCTGCAAAAAGGGGTACGTTGCAGATAGAGTTGGTTACAGCATCTAGGGCTAATGGCCTGATCGCTTATCCGATGGAGCCGACATATGAAGCACTGTTTTTAGAGCTTTCCGCGCAACATCCCGTTATTGTTCTCGTCAATCGCAGTTTTTCATGGCATCCTATGTGGCATTATGCACCGGTAATCGGATACGATGAGGAAAAACGGAGCCTAATAGCCCATTTTTCAGATCAGCCGAACGAACCGTTACCGATCGCAACCTTTGCCGCGTTGTGGAAACGAAGTGATAATTGGGGCGTTGTTCTTCTCCCGCCGGGGGAGCTTCCTGTATCGGTTTCATCGAAAATATTTCTACGTGCTGTGTATGAATTTGAGAAAATAGATAAGGGTAGCGGAGCTATTAGGGCGTATCAAAGTGCTCTCGAACGTTGGCCGAGTGATCCGGATATTCTTTTTGCATTGGCGAATAGCTATTATAACGCCTCGAATCTCCTTGAAGCAGAGAGAAATTATCGGAAGCTTTTAGCTCTAAAACCCTCGCATCCTCTTGGGCTCAATAATCTAGCGATCCTTTTATGTCACAGTGGCAGGTCTGATGAAGGATTAAAACTGCTCGATAAGGTTGTGAATGATGACCCTAAAATTCAATCCTTAGTAAAATCCTCACGTGAAGAGATTTCTATGGGTTGCACCCCTGTCCCATGATCCTATTTAATTTCATCAAAAAAAGTTATTTCCGTAACATATTTATAGCAATCAATGTGATATAATCATCCAAAAGCCGTTTCTAAAGGTTATATAATGGATATGGTGTTAACACTTATTTTATTGCCGATTGTTGCGTCGTTTTTATTACTCTTGCTCCCTAATCAGCGGGCTCAGTATGTTCTCACTACGGCGGTTTTATTTCTCCTTTCCCTAGGTGCTTTTTCTCTTTACACGTCGATGGGGCTGTTGACGTTTCAACTTTCCCACACGATGAATGTAGCGATTGTAGCTGCCGATATCGTGCTGCTCCTTTTTTTCCTCTATCAAGGGAAACTTTTTAATCATCCCAAAGTGATGCTTCTCGCTGCTATGCAGTTGGTGCTGTACGGATATATCGAGTCTATTGCCCCTGAGGCTGGGTCGGCGGAGATAGTGGTCGATGAGCTGTCGAAGTTTATGTTTTTGATTATCAACACTGTTGGGGGAATTATCGTCCTGTACTCTGTCAAATACATGGAGGATGAACCCGTATCTCCGCTCAAAAAGCGGTTGTTTATCGGGGGATTGCTTGTTTTTCTCTCGGTGATGAATCTGATCGTCATTGCCAACTCGATCCTCCTTTTCTTTTTCCTTTTTGAGATGACGACATTGGCCTCGTATCTGTTGATCGCATTTAGGAATGATGAGCTAAGCCGTGCGAACGCCCTCAAAGCCCTCTGGATGAATCAGATCGGCGGAGTGGTAATTTTATTGGGGGCGTTGGTCGCTATTATCGGGTTTAAGAGTGTGATGTTCGATACGCTGCTGCAAAGTTCAGGGGGAATGATTCTCTTGGCGGTGGCGCTACTCTCGATGGCGGCACTCGTCAAAGGGGCTTCGATCCCGTTCGAGGGGTGGTTACT
>DATDUY010000031.1:0-3219 GCA_035290165.1 Sulfuricurvum sp.
GTCGCGCATACTCATCGTAGCCAGTGTCGGGAGACCGAAACGGTCTTGGAGCTTCATCGCGGCAAAGAGGGCGTTGTATTTGAGTTTGGCGAGGGGATTGTCGGTCGTACTGAATCCATCCACGAGTTTATCGAGACCCAACGCGGCGATTTTCTCAATCGTCGGAGCAAACTGGGCTGAACGAGACGGAGTTGTCTCTAACGTGATATAGGTGCTGTTGCGTAGTTTATCTATAAAGGTTTCGAACAAAAGGTGCCTTTGGATATAATTGCGTCATTATAACAAAATGTGGGACATCTATTTTGATAAAATTAGCAGTATTTGATTTTGATTCGACATTGATGGATGGCGAAACCATCGATTTTTTTGCGGAAGCGCTGGGAATCGGTGAGCAGGTGAGTGCGATCACCGAGCGGGCGATGGAGGGGGAACTCGATTTTTTCGAGTCTTTGCAACAGCGTGTTACTCTTTTAAAAGGGCTTGAATTCGGTTTGGTCGAAGAGATTTGCCAAAATTTGCCGTATATGAACGGTGCGGTGGAGACGATTGCGGCATTGAAAGAACGGGGAATTAAAGTGGTCTGCTTCAGCGGCGGATTTCGCACGGCGACCTCGTATGCGAAAGATATCCTCGGATACGATGCCGATTTCTCGAATGTGCTTCATGCGAAAGAGGGAAAACTCACGGGGCTTGTCGGCGGAGATATGATGTTCGATTTCTCGAAAGGAGATATGCTGTTGCGTCTGCAAGGACTTTTCGGTGTTACCCCTGAAGAAACGATGGTCGTCGGAGACGGAGCAAATGATCGATCGATGTTTGCCCATGCGGGTACTCGCGTGGCATTTTGCGCCAAAGAGATTCTCAAAAAAGAGGCAAATGTCGTCATTGAGACGAAAGACCTCACCCAGATTATTACAAAGGTATTTCCATGTTAGAGAATTCATTGTGGTTGCGTTACAACCCGACAAAAACGATCCGTGAAGTATTGGCACGATTGTACGAGTGCAGTGCGGTAGAGATCGGGGATGATGAGCGTTCATTGTATGCGTCATTGAAACGTCATCTCACCAAAAAAGAGTTTCGGATGGTTATGATGTGCGAAGCAGGACTCTCTCCACAAGAGATCGGTGAGGAAGTAGGATTGAGCGGCGAGGAACTTACCAAAGCGCAATACAAGGCGTATCGTAAAATCCGACAAGATAAAATCCGATTGGAAGTTCGTGCAAGTAAAGCAAAAGAAGAAGCTGAACCGGATATTGAAGCAGAATAAAGTGTGAGAGTTTGATACATTTTTGATAAAATTAGCTGAAAAGGCATCATATTAACATTTTGTTAAAGCTCCATTTATCCTTTATCCGATATGATTAAAGGGTATCAAGTCACCTTCACTGTTTTTTAGAAAATGTTGAAAGTGTCTTAAATCAATAATTTCGAAGGAGAAAGACATGAAAAAGTCAGCTTCATTCTTCCTCGCAGCGCTTGTAGCGTTGGGGATGATGAGTACAGCGGCATCTGCCGATGTTAAAAAAGGTCAAAAAATTTATTTGAAAACCTGTAAGAATTGCCACGGCAACGGAACCAAAGGTGCCGCTATGCATACGCAAGACGAGTGGGATGAACTTTTCGCTAACGGCGGCGCTAACATTATTAAAGCACATGCAAATGATAAATCTGCAACGTATTTTAACGGTGATGTCTTTAAAAGCCAATCACAAGATCTACGTGATTTCTTGTTTGAATACGCATCGGATTCAGGCAACGTCCCATCTTGCGGCTAATCCCTTAATACCCCTTTTGGGGTATTGCTTCTCTTTCTAAATATTCCTTATTTAGTTTTATTTCCCCCTTTTTTTCTCATCCGCTTTGAATTCCTTTAAACGCTCAACTCAATTATTTCTTTAAACGTATCGTACCCCCGTTAGGCTACAATAGATCCCGAATTAAAGGGATGTGTATGAAAATAGTAATATGTGGTATAAGCGGATTTGTGGGAAGTGCACTGGAGCGTTTTTTTGAAGAGAGAGGAGATGCTGTAGTCGCGTTGAGTGTCCGTTCGGAAGTTTCTGTTGAACTTATCGCACAGAAGTTGGAGGGGTGTGATGCTCTGATTAACCTTGCCGGAGCCAATATTTTAGGACGTTGGAATAAACGGTATAAAGAGCTGTTACGTCAAAGTCGTCTGGAGACGACGGATAAACTGGTTAATGCTCTTTCTCTCTGCGATCATCCACCCCATACCTTTTTAAACGCTTCTGCTGTCGGTATTTACGATGCCTATCATCAGCATGATGAATTCTCTTCCAACTATGGGGATGATTTTTTAGCTACCTTGGTTCAGGATTGGGAATATTCGGCATCTCGTACCCAATCGGAACAGACTCGTGTCTGTATGATGCGCTTCGGAGTGGTTTACGCCAACGGAGGCGGTGCGATGAACAAAATGATCCCCCCGTTTAAACTCGGACTCGGTGGCAAAATGGGAGACGGATTTCAAATGATTTCGTGGATACATTTAGATGATTTGGTTCGTGCGGCTGCTTTTGTGATCGATCATAATGAGTTAAAAGGTGTTGTGAACTTCACTGCCCCGGAGCCGATCAGTAATCTTCAGCAGACGAAAGCGATGGGGAGGATTTTGAATCGTCCCACTTTTTTTGATCTCCCCTCATGGGTTGTAAAACTTGCATTTGGGGAAGGATCCATTGTAATGTTGGAGTCTAAAGAGGTTTATCCCCGTATTTTACAAGATGCAGGATTTGAGTTTCGCTATCCTACATTTGACAGTGCGATGGAAGAAATTGCTCACGCGCAAGGGTGAGTAATTCTTCATCCAATTGATACGGATGAAGGGCAACTTCATCAATCGATTTAAAATTAAAATGGCTTTTGCTGTAGCAGATAATCGAATGGCTTTTCCCTTCCAAGAGGGCATCGATCGCATAGGTAACAAATTTATACGCCATCAAGCGATCGTATACGCTCGGGTTGCCTCCCCGTTGGATATGTCCCAAAACGGAGACACGCGCTTCGAATCCTAGTTCATTCTCAAACCATTGGGCTACCTCTTTGCTGTTCAGTGCTTCTGAAACGACGGCAATAAAATAGTCACGTCCTTTTGCTACTTGGGATTTAAAGCATCCCGTATACTCATGAATGTCGATCGGAATCTCGGGGATAAGACACATTTCCGCACCCGAAGTAATGGCGGAGATGAGGGTT
>DATDUY010000032.1:0-3380 GCA_035290165.1 Sulfuricurvum sp.
ATTTTGAAATTAATCTGATTCTTTATCAGTTGAAAATTTACCAACGGCACAAGAGACAAAACTCTTGAGCTTAAGGGCGGCATTATCAAATGTCCCCTCTTCCTCACCGACCAGAGGATAACCGAGGTTTCTTAATATTGATTTAAACTGTGCTAATTGCGCCTCATCTGAAATAACAGTTGTTACTTTACGAGGCTCGCACGAGAGATCAACATTGATCTCTTCAAATTCTGCTTCTTTGAGCGCTTTGGTGATTGTGGCAGAACATCCGCCACACCGTATGTTAGCAATCTCAAAGGTCTGTTTCATCGTTATTTTCTCATCACTTCAGCGAGTGCTTTACCGATATCCGCCGGAGAAACAACGACTTTAACACCCGCTGCTTCAAGTGCCGCCATTTTCTCAGCTGCAGTCCCTGCACCGCCGGAGATAATCGCCCCCGCATGCCCCATACGTTTACCCGCAGGTGCTGTTTGACCCGCGATAAAAGCTACAACCGGTTTCGTGATATGCTCTTTGATATACGCCGCTGCTTGGATCTCCAAATCACCGCCGATCTCACCGATCATAACGATTGCATGTGTTTCAGGGTCTGCTTCAAACATCGGAAGGAGTTGTTTGTAGCTCAAACCGATAATCGGATCGCCTCCGATACCGACAGCCGTCGTGATACCGAATCCCTCTTTAACCACTTGGTTCGCTGACTCGTATGTCAATGTCCCTGATTTAGAGATAAGACCGACATTCCCTTTTTTGAAAATGAACCCCGGCATAATCCCGATTTTACACTCTTCGGCGGTAATGATTCCCGGACAGTTCGGCCCGATGGTCATCATGTCTTTTTTAACCGCGTAGGCTTTTGCAAACATCATGTCTTTTACCGGAGCACCTTCAGTAATAATAACCGCAAGGGTGATTCCTGCATCTGCCGCTTCCATAACCGCATCGGAAACGAAAGCCGGCGGAACGAAGATCATAGAAACCGTAGCGCCCGTGCTAGCAACCGCTTCGGAAACCGTATTGAAAACCGGTTGACCAAGGTGTTCTTGTCCACCCTTGCCCGGTGTAACACCGCCGACGATTTTAGTGCCGTATGCCATACATTGCTCTGCATGGAACGTCCCCTCTTTACCTGTAAACCCTTGAACGATAACTTTTGTATCTTTGTTGACCAAAATAGACATTAATTATTCTCCCTTAGCTGCTGCAACGGCTTTACGTGCGCCGTCTGCTAGATCGGTTGCCGCTACGATATTTGCGATACCGGCATTTTTTAGAATCTCTGCCGCTTCAATAGCGTTAGTACCATCAAGACGTACGATAACCGGTACGTTTACGTTGGTGATTTTTGTTGCTTCGATAATACCGTTAGCAACGCGATCACAACGGACGATTCCGCCGAAGATGTTAACGAAAATTGCTTTTACGTTCGGATCTTTGAGGATAATTTCAAACCCTTTAGCTACCGTTTCCGCACTCGCTGAACCGCCTACGTCTAGGAAATTGGCAGGTTTGCCCCCTTCGTAATTGATCGTATCCATTGTACCCATGGCTAACCCAGCTCCGTTAACCATACAACCGACGTTGCCGTCAAGTTTGATGTAGCTGAGTCCGTATTTATCCGCTTCGATTTCTGTCGGTTCTTCTTCTGTGAAGTCACGCATTTCATTGACTTGTGATTGACGGTAGAGAGCATTGTTGTCAAAGCCCATTTTCGCGTCCAATGCCAAGAATTTACCGTCACCCGTTTTAACCAACGGATTGATCTCGATCATCTCAGCATCGTGATCCATGTAAACACGATAAAGCGCCGCTGCAAATTTGATAAACGTGTTGATCTCTTCGACAGGAAGACCCAAGCCAAAAGCCAATTTGCGACCGTGGAAAGATTGGAAACCTGTCAATGGATCGATGGAAACTTTGATAATTTTTTCAGGGGTGTTGTGGGCAACATCTTCAATCGCCATCCCACCCTCAGTCGATGCCATCATAATTGGCATTTCAAGAGCACGGTCAAGTAAGAGACCAAGATAATACTCTTTTTTGATATCGGCACCCTCTTCAATATACACTTTTTGAACGAGTTTGCCTTCCGGTCCTGTTTGGTGCGTTACGAGCTGCATACCCAAGATTTGAGCTGCCATTTCACGTACTTCAGAAGTCGATTTAGCGAGCTTAACACCGCCGCCTAAACCGCGTCCGCCCGCATGAATTTGAGCTTTAACAACCCAAATATTTCCGCCGAGTTCTTGAGCCGCTTTAACTGCCTCATCGGGTGTAAACGCAATGTGACCGCGAAGTGTCGGTACATTGTATTTTTTGAATAATTCTTTAGCTTGATATTCGTGAATATTCATTAATTCCTCCTGTTATAAGTTTACGCTATTGGTCTTGTCATCTCTTCAGGGATGACATATTTATCGAACTCTTCGGCACTGAGAAGACCAAGTTTGATAGCAGTCTCTTTCAGTGTGGAGTTCTCTTTATGGGCTGTTTTGGCAATTTTTGCCGCATTTTCATAGCCGATATATGGGTTCAATGCCGTAACAAGCATCAATGAGTTGTTCAAATACGCGTCGATCTGATCGCGTACCGGCTCGATTCCTACTGCACAATTATCATTGAACGAAACGATCGAATCGGCCAACAAACGTACCGACTGTAAAAAGTTATAGGCGATAACCGGTTTGAATACATTTAGCTCAAAATTACCTTGGCTTGCCGCGAAACCGATACATGCATCGTTACCCATAACTTGACACGTTACCATCGTCACCGCTTCACTTTGGGTAGGATTTACTTTACCCGGCATAATCGATGAACCCGGCTCGTTTTCAGGGATCGTAATCTCGCCGATTCCACAACGCGGCCCTGACGCCAACCAACGAACGTCGTTCGCGATTTTCATCATATCCGCAGCAAGGGCTTTCAATGCTCCGTGTGCAAATACAAGAGCATCGTGTGACGTCAACGCATGAAATTTATTCGGAGCGGTAACAAACTGATGACCTGTAAGCTCAGTGAGTTTAGCCGCAACGCGCATTCCGAGTTCAGGATGAGCGTTCAAACCTGTACCGACCGCTGTACCGCCGAGGGCAAGTTCGCGTACCGATTCGAGAGAATCTTTCGCCATTTTTTCGCATTTGTTCAGCATCTCTACCCAACCGCTGATCTCTTGACCGAGTGTCAACGGCGTTGCGTCTTGCAAGTGAGTACGTCCGATTTTAACGATATCGCTGAACGCTTCTGCTTTGTGAGCCAACGTTTTGCGCAAATGATCAATTGCCGGAAGCAAACGCTCTTCTACTGCAACAACAGCCGCTACGTGCAACGCCGTAGGATAGGTATCGTTAGAACTTTGAGATTTGTTGACATCATCA
>DATDUY010000033.1:0-5225 GCA_035290165.1 Sulfuricurvum sp.
CCGGGCGATTTGTACAGTTTGAGTGATCTTAAAGATTCCCGTAACGCATTGGGACGAACCGGATATTTCGAGAGCAATACAATCGAAGAGAAACGGATTGACGATGAATCGATGGATCTCATCGTTCAAGCTAAAGAGGCACCGACAGGGAATATTCAACTCGGCGGAGGGTACGGCAGTTTCGGCGGTATCCTTCTCAGTGTAGCCGTGAGTGACCGTAATATTTTCGGTTCAGGGATCAATGTCGGACTTAACTTGGAGCGTTCCCAACGTACCAGTAACTACTCGTTCAATATCTCGAATCCGCGTCTCAACGACAGTGACTTCAGCGGTAACTTTTCCGTTTTCAACAGCTCTACCGAATACGACAGCTATACCACTTCTGCTTTGGGTACAAGCGTTGGCGTAGGACACCGTTTTAACCGCTATTGGAGCGGTTATATGGGGTACAATTACTCTAAAAATGATTATAGCGATATAGATTCGACTACATCAACCCTTGACCCTCGCTATTATGCAAATTATGCAAAAAGTTCAGTGATCGCCTCGGCAACATTCGATAATACCGATGATTACTATATTCCTAGAGAGGGGATTAGTTTTTCTCAAAGTATTGAGAAAGCGGGCGTAGGAGGAGATGCCGACTTTATTAAAAGCCGTACCACCTTCGGTGCGTATCAGGGACTTCAAAAATTGACTGACTTTGACCTTATTTTACGTTATAAAGCCCGTTTCAATTATGCGGAAGAGACGGGATATCTGCCATTGGGCGAGAAATTTTATATGGGGGGGATCGGTTCGGTTCGTGGCTATCAGGGGTATTCTATCTCTCCGACAAAGGGGACTGAATTGACAACGAATGAGCCATTTAAAATTGGGGGGACTCAAACGTTTTCAAACTCGTTAGAATTCAGTGTTCCTCTTGTTCCTGAAGCAAAAATGCGTGCAACAGCATTTGTCGATTACGGTATGATCGGTGAGGATAGTTTGAGTGAAATAAAGCGTGGAGGATATGGGGTATCGCTTGAGTGGTTTAGCCCTGTCGGACCGCTTCAGCTTGTTTTTGCAAACCCTATCGGAGACAAACCGGGTGATGATATTACCCACTTCGAATTTACAATCGGACAACGATTCTAATACTGCGTCCGTTCGCGCCTTGAGCTTGGTCGAACGGAATACTTCACCCCTCTTAAATAAACACCACCGTTAGATTTTCAGGAAGAATAATATTTTTTAGCTGTTCGCGCGCAAGATAGAGATATTTTCCGCTAACGATCAATGCTCCATTTTCCAAAGCTAGTGATACTTCAGATGCGTTGACTCTTGATGCCAATAGGATATGTGAGAGCCACAAGAGTGCACTGAGCGCATCCAGCGTAGATGTATCGGGCAAAAGTGTGCCGTACGACCCTTTGGGGATGAGTTCAGTGGAGGTATGCCCTTTCTTAAAAAGTAGAAGGTGTGAGATAAGGGCAATTTGGGAGTGATGCAGGGCATAGTCCAGTGTATTGATCGCCAAATAGTGGCTGTGGCGCTGATAGGCGTAATAGCGTATATCTACCCCGATCGAGAGAAGCTTAGCGGCAATAGTAAGTTCTTGTTGAAATTTAGGGGCGATCCCTAACGAAGTATGAAGCAATTCAAAGAGGCGTTTGCTAAGATGGGCACATTGCTGTGCATGAGTGCTGTGGAGTCCATAGGTATCGAGGAGATAGCGGACGCTGGGATTATAATTGGCGGGGAAGCGATCCCCGCTATTACGAAGTAAATCGGTTAAAAACACCCCTTCGCGTACCCCGACTCCGCTACAGATAAGCGTTTTGATTTGGGTATGGCGAATAATACGCTCTAAAATAAGGGCTCCGGGCTTGATGGTATCAAAACGGTCGGGCTTGATAAACAACGAGCGAAGTTTTTTGGAACCGGCAGAGAGTATTTGTTCGCTAAAGCGTAAAAATGAGGCTTCGTCCGTGGTGTAAGCGTGAAGCTTTTTAAGGGGATACTCCTCTTTTTTTATCAGAGCACGGCTGAGGGCACGAAAGCTCCCCCCGATCCCGATCATTGTATCGGTATCAAAAGGGGGGAGTTGCGAAAGCGCTTCGTCGATATACGCAATAGCCCCCTCTACATCATCACGATCGAAGAAAAGTTCTTTGATTCGAACCGTTCCGACATTGAGGGAGAAGAGTTGCTCGACTTTACCGTTACGCAAGAGGGTAAACTCGCTGGAACCACCCCCTACATCGACCGTAATGGCATCTGAGAGGCTCGGGAGAAGATTGGCGCATGCCATCCCCCCTAGATAAGCTTCCCTCTCTCCTGAGATCACTTTAATCGATAGGTCGTGTTCACGCTTGATACGGGAGAGAAAAAGGGGAGCATTCGGGGCATCGCGAAGGGCGGATGTGGCAACACAGAGTATCTTTCGAACACCGAAAGATTTGGCAATGGATAAAAACTCTCCGATTGCCTGAGCTGTCCGATCCATAGCTTCGCTCTGAAGATAACCTTCATTTTTATAAGCGTTTTCACTGATACGGACAGAACTCTTGACTTCGTGCAGAATATGAAAAGCAAAACGGCTGGTTTTTTGAAAGACCGCAAGACGCATGGAATTGCTTCCGATGTCGATCACGGCGGTGCATTTTGCCATTTACTCCTCTTCCTCCATCAATTGCTTGTGTTTATAGAGGAGTTCTTGCATTGTTTCCACGTTATCTTTATCCGGGATAATACAATCGACCGGACACACGGCAATACAAGCAGGTTCGTCATAGGTTCCTACACATTCGGTACAACGGTCCGGATCGATGATATAAATCGGATCGCCCTCTTCGATGGCATCCATTGGGCATTCTTCACGGCATGCGTCGCATGCGATACATTCATCGACAATTAATAGTGGCATAGGTTAAACCTCGGTTTTATATTTGGTTATTGCGCGATTTATAGCGAAAGGAACCTTTGAGGAGTTTTAAACTCTTCAATCTTATCACTGCGGAAGGACGCAACACAGTTTGGAGGGGAGAATCAGACGGGCACATGAACCATCCATTCCATCCTCACGATTTGTTAAGGTGATTGCGGCACCGATCGCTTCAGCAGCACTTTTAGCAAGAAACAGTCCCAAACCGACCCCTGATTTATTCCCTTGACGTTTAAACGGGGCGAAGAGGTCGATACTTTCATCGATACCGCACCCCTCATCGATCACTTCAATGACAATTCCGACTTCGTTGAGACGGCTTTGGAAGGTAATCGTTTTACCCTTTGGGGTAAATTTTAGGGCGTTTTGTAAAAAATTCTGCAAAATTTGATTGAGCAGGGTAACTTGCAATACTGCACTAAAGGCATCGGGCTCAAAATGGGTTACGAGCGTTTTATTTTCGCTGTTTGCCAAGAGTTTAAAATCACCCTCCCATTTTTTGAGGATTTGGATAATGTCGGTTTGGACAGGAATTTCGAGCTGTGCACCCTCTTGACGACCGATGTTGAGGATATCGGCAACGATTTTGTTCATCTCATCAACACTTTGGTTGGTAATTTTTATCGCTTCGATATACTCTTCGGGGGTTCGTTTTTTAATCAGCGTAACCTGATTTTTGAGTTTGATGACGGCGAGAGGGGTTTTGAGCTCATGTGCCGCACCGATAAAGAGCTCTTTTTGGTATTTAACGAAATTTTGAATACGGGCTATGAGGCGGTTGAGGGTTTCCCCCAACGGTTCGAACTCATCGGGAAGCTGTTCGACTTTGATAGGGCGTATGAGGTGTTCGTTCATGTTGGCAAGACGGCGGCTGAGGGCAGTGATCGGAGCAATCAGCATTTTAGAAAAAGCGATAGCATAAAGGATAATAACGACAAATCCGACGGCGTTAATAAGATAAATAGAGTTCATGATTTTTGTTAAGAGCCGTTTGGTTGGAGTAATATCCCGACTCACTTTTAGATAGGAGGAGTTTTCAAAGTCAAAAGGATAAATGAGGACAAGGGTCGTTGTTTTGTCTTTGTGTGTTTTCTCATAAAAATCGAGATGCTCTTCTTCAGGGGTCAGGGTAATCAGTTCAACATTAAGTCCCATAACGGTTTCAGTATTGTTTTGCTGTGCGGATAAAAGAGATCTATTGGAAGATATGTTTTCAGCGTAACCGATCAGTTCGGCTTGTTTTTCATCGTAAATGGATTGCTTGATAAAGAGATATAAAAAGGAGGAGAAAAGGATAACCAGTGCCGCCGAAGCGACAATGAGTTGGAAGAGAAAGCGTCGTCTTATGCTTCTTTTGGAAAACAAAAACGGTATCCTCGACGGCGCACGGTTTCGATAGTAGTGATACCGAGCGGCTTGTCCATTTTTTGGCGGATTTGGTTGATCGCAACCTCGATAACATTTGGAGTAACGAGTTCAGGCTCTTCCCAGATTGCATCCAATAATTGCTCTTTGGAGACGATTTGGTCACGGTGACGTGCGAGGTGAGTCAATACTTCAAAAGGTTTACCCTTAAGTTCGATCTCTTTCTCTTTATAGATGATTTTTTCCTCTTCAGGATTGATAATCAAATCATCAATTTCGATGATATTGCTACCGCCGAAACGTAAACGTGCTTCAATACGAGCAACAAGGACATCAAAATCGAACGGTTTGCGGATATAGTCATCTGCACCGGCTTTAAGAGCTTCGATTTCGCTTTCATTGTCATCACGTGCTGAGAGGACAACAACTACAGTTTTAGGGGTGTTGCTTTTGATGTCAGGGATGATATCGACGCTGTTACCGTCGGGGAGCATCCAATCCATCAAAATCAGGTCATAGTTACGGATATCGAGATAATACTCGCCGTCTTTTAGGGTTTCGACGACATCGCTTTGGTAACCAAATTCTTTGAGCCCTTCTGCAAGGGTTTTATTGAGGGTTACTTCATCTTCAATGATCAGAATACGCATTCAGATTCCTCATTTAACGGAAATTTTGCCGAAATGATACCATAGTTTTAGAATTTTTTAAACTTTTTTTCAATTTTTTTTAAAAAATGAAATTTTTTTGAACACCGACGGTGCAATTTGGGAGAATATCAGGTTTACGAATCGTCAGTAAAAGGGTTTGGATAAGCGGAAATTTGTTTTTGAGAGCAGCACCGAGTTTATCCAGTGCGGTTTCGATCAATTCAAATTTTTCTGTTTGCATTGTATGTTCAATGAGGTGGACAACCTCTGCATAATTAATGAAA
>DATDUY010000034.1:0-3243 GCA_035290165.1 Sulfuricurvum sp.
GAGAGTAAAAACTCCCGCATCTCCCCATCGCTCATTCTATGTTCAAAGAGCGCTTCAAAATCTGATTTTGTTGGATTCATGAGAGTTCCTTGATGTAGAGATGCTGCTGTGATTTCGGTGTTGATTTGATCGTCGGAATCGCCAACACTTCGTATTTCATCTCTTTTTCAAGATAGACGAGAGTAATGATATCCCCAATAACAACGTTTTTGGCCGGCTTTACCGCTTTGGAGTTGATATAGACAACACCCTCACCGATCATATCCTGAGCAACAGCACGGCGTTTGGTCAGATTGACGGCGTTTAAAAATTTATCGATACGCAAAAGAATTCCGTTATTTTGTAATTTAAAGTGTCTATTGTAGGTAATTGAAGCTAAAAGAGAGGTAAGAGCGCAAAAATTGTTCCACTATTTTGCACTTACTAATTTTTTGTTTATTTCCTTGCTCCTAAAACACTCGGTTCTCTTTTGGTATGGAAAATAGCCAAGATCATAATGACATTTTCGAAATGTTCGTATAACACGATATAGGGGAATTTTTTTAATAGAACTTTTTGAGCTGTTGGTGTCTCATAAGGATACAGTTTTGAATACTTTTGAATTTTGCCGAATGTCAAATCCAAATCATCAATAAACTTGTTTTTTAGCGGTTGATCTATAGAGGTGTAGTAATCGAGAGCTTCAGCCAAATCCTCTTGGGCTTTCGGATGTAGTTTAACTTCCAACATTTAATGCAGTAATGAACTCTTGATGTCACTCCACGATTTACCTATGGAACGATCATTGTGATATGACTCGATACGTGATGAAAGCTCTTTTTTTTGCTCAGCCGAAAGCTCGTCTGAAGATTCACCATAGTCTATCTCATGCTCAACGATAAAGCGCAATGCTTTAATTACTTCTTCTTGCGAATGTTTAAAAAAATGCTCGATTTTCGGTTCTTGAATAGATAAACTTATCATGATTCAACCCCTTTTTTTTCTTGTCAAATATTTTATCTTATTTCGGCTAAATAAGAGTAAACTTATTTTCTACTACATTTACTTATTTTATCTCGTTCGCCCTGAGCCTGTCGAAGGGTTTGTAGTTCATGTATAATAGCAGTCTGTATTCCCAACGTAAGTAAATTATTTACTGCCATTAATATTATATATTTCTCCATTAAACTCAAAAATCACGCTCTTATCTCTCATAATTGAGTATAATTTTATATCTTTATAGGAATTATGTGATGAATCTTGAATTGAAAAAATGAAATTATTTTGATCACTTCCAACTCCATAATCCAAAATACGATATAAATTATTTTTCGTATTTTCTAAACTAAACCATTCCAAGCCATTTCCAGTTGCATCTTCCAATTCGACAAATATTTCTTTTTGACCATCATTATTTAAATCATTGCGATAAAGATATACATTAACTGGTAAACGCCCATCTTCCCTCAACCCATCAATAATTTTTTTATTGTTTTGATCCCAACAAAAATACCCGCCATTACTCTTTTCTAAACTCTTTTTATCCAAGAATGTAAGTACATTTTGTATATCTTTGCAATTTACTTTGACAAACTTTATCTCTATTTCTTTTGCAAAAAGACCTACAAAAAGCAGAGCAATAAGTAAAATGTATTTCATAAGACAGCCTCATAAATAAAATCAGCCAATTATAACCAAAAAAAATATTTTCGATTTATTCAACTCCCAAACCCACTCTTAAAACTATCCTTGGCAACCACGATCTGTTTTTGTTTCTCTTTGCGTGCCGTATCTTTTTCGACGAAGATTTTTTGTCGGGTAGAGGGGTCCATTTCGGTATAGTACATCACCGCCGAGTACGTCCCGGGGGTCGGGGTAAAGACCTGTGCCTGTTCGGGATTCATTTTTAGTTCGTCACTCGTAAAGCGTTTCAGATCGTGCATATCTTTCTCGGTGCATCCCGGATGGGCGGCTATGAGATAGTAGGTTAGAAACTGGTTTTTTCCCTCTTCGCGGTTCAGACGGTCATAGAGTTTTTTGAAATCGACGAGGGTTTGTTTTCCCGGTTTGTTCATCAGATGGAGGACGTGTTCCGAGGTGTGTTCGGGAGCGACTTTCATCTGACCGGAAATATGATGTTTTACCATCTCTTTGAGATACTCGTACCCTTGAGCCTTGTCCTCGTTGATGAGATCATAACGCACCCCCGAAGCGACAAACGCTTTTTTAATCCCCCGAATTTCGCGAAGAGAACGGAGGAGATTGATAACGCGGGTGTGATCGACTTTCATTTTTTTGCACAGATGGGTATCATCGACACACCGTTGATGATCGCACGTACCGTGTTTCAGCTTTTTAACGCACTCATAGCCGTACATATTGGCCGTGGGACCTCCGACGTCACTGATGATCCCTTTGAAATCTTTGTACTGCGTAAACTGAGTTGCTTCGGCTAAAATCGACGCTTCGCTGCGGGTACGGATAGTGCGTCCTTGATGGACACCGATCGCGCAGAAGTTGCACTCCCCCCAGCACCCCTGATGGGTCATAATGGAGAACTTGATCGTCTCCAAACACTTCACCGCACCTTTAGGTCGGTGATAGGGGTGAAGCTCGCGAGTAAACGGCAACGCCGACACGGCGTCCATCTCGTTTTCATCCAAATAATCGGCGGGAGGGTTTTGGATAGCGTACCTTCCGTCCACCTCTTGGCACAACCCTTTTGCCGAGATGGGGTCGTTATGATTGTAAAACAGATCAAAGAGATCGATGTACTTTTCCTTGTTATCCAAACACTCTTGGTGCGAGGGAAGACTCAAATACTCCTCGCGCGGTTCTTTGGCGATATAACACACCCCGCGAATGTTATGCGGGGATTCTCCCCTCTCCAGCGCTTTTGGGAGAGCGACAATCGCCCCCTCCCCCATTCCGTAAATAAGGTAATCGGCTTTGGAATCAAAGAGAATCGGTTTGCGCAGTTTGTTCGTCCAGTAATCATAATGGCTCACACGGCGCAAACTCGCTTCGATCCCTCCCAAAACGATAGGAACCGTGTTTTTAAAATGTTTGCGGATCAGGTTCGTATAGACGAGCGTCGCGCGATCGGGTCTGGCATTGTTGACCCCGCCGGGGGTATAGTCATCGCTGTTACGGAATTTTTTTGTCGCCGTATAGTTGGAGACCATCGAATCGACGCTTCCGCCGCTCACACCCCAAAAAAGTTTCGGTTCCCCCAAACGCATTACATCATCCGTAGTGATGTCA
>DATDUY010000035.1:0-3952 GCA_035290165.1 Sulfuricurvum sp.
CCCGATGAGCGTCGTTTGGAAAATATTAATACCCTCACGAAGTCGGCCAATGATGATATGAGTGCAGTGATTAAAGCACTAAGCCTTGATGCGGGGTTTATGATCTATCCTCATGGTCAGCGGTTGGAGATGATGTGTGATAAAGGGACGATTTTAAGCAAACAGTCTGCCCTGTATGCCGTATTGACGTTACTCAATATGGAAGCAGAAAATTTAGGTGTTAAAAAACGGGTATTTTTACCGACGTGGGCGGCTGATCTTGTCACATTTGATCACCTTGAAATTGAATACGGGCAGTATGCGAATTTCAAGTCTGAAAAGATGAAAAGTTATGACTTAGTTACTACGGGAGAGGGAAATTATGCATTCACCGAATTTTCAACCCATCGTGATTCAATGTATGCGACACTCAAAATATTGGAGATGATTGTCAACCACCATGTGAAGCTTTCTGAAATCATGGAAACAATGCCCCGTTTTTATTATCACTCTTTTCAGGTTCCCTGCAAGCAGTCCCAAAAAGGGAAAATGATGCGAATGTTTTTGGAAGATGCCAAAGATAAAGTCTCTTCAACACTGGATGGGGTTAAAATTTGGCTCGATAAACACGATTGGATTTTGATGATACCGGATCAGTACAATGATCATCTCAATCTCTATATCCAAGCAAAAAATGAAAAAGACGGTGAAAAAATCCATCAGATGTATACGCTTAAAATTGAGGAATGGATGGCTTTGTAATGGATAAAAAACCCTTAACACTTTCGTTTTTCTGGCATATGCATCAGCCTGATTATCGGGGGAGTGACGGGGTTATGACCATGCCGTGGGTCTTTTTGCATGCCATTAAAGATTACTATGAGATGCCGTGGCTCGTGAGCCGATATCTCCATATCAAAGCAACTTTCAATCTCACGGCAACACTTATGGAGCAATTGGAACTTTACACGTATCCTCTAAAATACGATTATTTTCTATCTTTATGGGAAAAACATCCCGGTGAACTTGAATCTTCATCACGCCAATGGCTTATAAAACTGTGTAAATCATCCCAATTTGAGACTATGGTTAGACCGCTTGGGCGCTATGAATATCTGTATGGCAAAAGTGAGTACAGCGATGATGAACTGATTGATTTAGAGGTTCTTTTTATCTTGTCATGGTGCGGGAATTATCTCCGAAGCGAAAATACAATGGTCAAAGATATGTTACAGCAGGGGGGAGGATTTACCCAACACGATAAATACCGCCTGCTTGATACCCTTTGCAGTTTTATTCAAACGATTATCCCCTTTTACGCCTCACTGCAGCAGGAGGGGCGTATTTCGGTATCGACCACCCCCTATTATCACCCGATTTTGCCCCTTTTGATGGATATGGAAAATGCCTCATTGGCTAATCCTCACACAGTCCTTCCCCAACGGGCAATCTCATTGGTTGATGATGCGCGGAAGCATATTGAACGTTCCATTGCGTTGTATAAAAAGTATTTCAAAAAAAAGCCGATGGGATTTTGGCCGGCTGAGGGGGCGGTAGATACGAAAAGTGTTGCCCTTTATCGCGAATACGGGGTGGAATGGATTGCTACGGATGAAGCGATACTGTTTCATTCGCTTAAAAGTGAAAATCGAAAAGAACTCTATAAGACATACAGCTTCGATGGTGTCACTATGGGATTCAGGGATCATGGGTTGAGTGATTTGATCGGGTTTACCTATCGGTTTAAAAGTGCAGGGGATGCGGTGAACCATTTTCTCCATTCTCTTGAATCCATTTACAATGAGGAAAGCGACCCTTCTGTTTTTGTCATCGTTGATGGTGAGAATGCGTGGGAATTTTATGAAAATAACGGATTTGATTTTTTTACCGCCCTCTACTCTCGTTTTGAGGCTACCCCATGGTGTAAAACAACAACGATGGATGAGATGGCTAAAGGTAAAAATCATCTCAAACTCGAAGTACTTCAACCCGGAAGCTGGATTCACGGGACCTTTGATACGTGGTCAGGTCATCCCCAAAAAAATAGGGCATGGGAACTGATCTTTCAAACCCGTCGTGATGCGGGGAATTCTAATGGATCAGTTTCAGAGGATACCGCACACAAAATAGAGGAACATTTTTTAGCTTCGGAGTGCAGTGATTGGTTTTGGTGGTACGGTGATGATCATGTGAGCGATTTCGCCGCCGAATTTGATCTCCTTTTTCGAAATCATTTGATCGCTATCTATGATCTGCTGGGAATCGCCCCCCCTGCAAATCTCTATCAGCCGATCGTTACTATGAGCGATGCTACCTCTTTTTGGGTGAAACCGCAATCTCCTCTCACACCGATTATCGATGGCAAATACTCCTCTTTTTTTGAGTGGCTTGGATGCGGGAGTATGGATGAGCGGAAACTTTATTCCACAATGGACAGAGTGCGCGGTCCCATCGATATGCTTTACTACGGTCATGATAAAAAAGCAATATACGTAGCATTTGAGGGAGATATTTCCAAGATTGATCGTCATGGTGTAAAACTGCTGGTTATTTTGGAAGAGAACGGGGAGCAATTTGAATTTGATGTTGAGAGACTGACAGCGGCTGAAAACGATACTATTGCCATCGATGAACGGCTCGAAATAGCACTTTCACGACTCCATTTCGGAGTGATGCGATTGTTTCATCTGCGCTTTGAGTTGGTTAGCGGAACCAAAATACTTCAAACGATGCCCGGAAGCGGAGCCCTTTGCATCGATTTGGATGAGCATTATGCAGCCAATTGGTTTGTGTAACTCTAAAAGGAAAACGGATGTCTAAAACAGCACTCTTGTTCGGGATTCATATGCATCAGCCGGTTGATAATTTCGACTGGGTCATTGAACATGCGATAGCGGTATGTTATAAACCTTTTTTTGAGGTGATGAGCCGTTATCCAGCATTTCGGTTCAGTCTCCATTGTAGCGGGTGGCTGATGGAGCAGATACAGCAGCGTGACCCGCAGCTGTACCGACAGATTCAACAGCTTTCCCAATCGGGGAGTATCGAATTCTTCAGTGCAGGGTATTACGAGCCGATTTTAAGTGTTATCCCCTCACAAGATCGGGTTGCACAGATCGAAAAACTTAACCGCTCTATTTCAGAGTCATTCGGACAAACTCCTAAAGGGCTGTGGCTTACGGAGAGGGTATGGGAATCGTCGTTGATAACCGATTTGCACCGCAGTAAAATCGAGTATACGGTGATGGATGATTACCACTTTCAATGTGCCGGATTTGATGAAGAGGTGCTTGATGGCTATTATATGAGCGAAGAGGGGGGCAAACGGCTGGGAATCTTTCCTATCAGTAAAAAACTCCGCTATGCACTGCCGTTTCAAAGTGTCGAGAAAGCACTGAGTGCTATTAAAAGCTATACACGTGAAGAAAATTCTGCCGCGATTATTTTTGATGATGCCGAAAAATTCGGAATGTGGCCGGGAACATATGCATGGGTTTATGAAAAGCACTGGCTTGAAAACTTTGTACAGGCGGTTTTAGCGGATGAAACGATTGAACCGATCCACTATGGCGAGTATTTTAACCACAATAAGCCGCGAGGAATTGCGTATGTTCCTAATGTCTCCTATTATGAGATGGGGGAGTGGAGTTTAAGTGCCGATGATGCATTAAGGCTTGAGCGTTACAAACAGGAGATGGGGTTTGAGCAGTATGAAAAGGAGGGGGTAAAGTTTATCAAAGGGGGAATTTGGAAAAACTTTTTTGTCAAATATCCTGAGAGCAACCGTATCCATAAACGGATGTTGGAACTCTCCGCACAGCGCCCCATTCTCAACCGCAGCGATTTTGATACCGCCCTTTTTAAACTCCAGACAAACGATCCGTTGTGGCACGGCGTTTTCGGCGGGTTGTATTTACCGAATTTACGAGACACGGCATATCGATACCTCATCGAATGTGAAAATATCCGATAT
>DATDUY010000036.1:0-4765 GCA_035290165.1 Sulfuricurvum sp.
CCTGATTGAAATGCTCAAGGAAAAAAGCACCCAAACTCCGATTGTCCCGTTTGCACTGATATTTTTGGATTTGGACGAATTCAAAGAAATTAATGATTCTTTCGGTCATCGCTTCGGGGATCAGCTACTGATACTCTTTACAAAACAGTTGCAGAATCTTTTTCCAAAGGATACATCAATCATTCGAACGGGAGGGGATGAGTTTGTCATACTGATAGAATCGAAAATAGATCATCACTCGCTTCAAATACAGATGATCCGACTGATTAAAATACTGAATGATCCCTTCAACATCGATCAAATTGAGGTTTATATTACGGCAAGCATAGGAATTTCTCTCTTCCCCGAAGATAGCTCCAATTATGAAGAGCTTCTTCAAAAAGCCGATGCTGCAATGTACAAAGCTAAATATTCGGGACGAAACACCTATAACTTCTATAATTCCGGTTTAACCCAAGAGGTGTTGGAACGTACAACCCTCGCCTCAAATCTTAAAAAAGCGATTTCAAATCGTGATCTCATACTCCATTATCAGCCTCAAATCAATCCCCTTTCAGGAGAAATTATTGGGGCAGAAGCACTTTTACGATGGTCGACACCTGAGGGGATGATCCCTCCATCGATTTTTATCCCTATTGCCGAAGAACGCGGCTTGATTGTTGAATTGGGTGCATTTGTTCTCGAAGAAGGTTTTAGGATGGCAACGCAATGGGTAAAAAATGGGATGCTAAAAGGGCGTATTGCCATCAATATTTCTACAAAACAGCTTATTCACCCAAATTTTTTACTACTTCTTGAAGAGCTTCTTTATAAAACACATTGTGATCCGACTTGGATCGAAATCGAAATTACAGAGAGTTCCATTCTCGAATACCCTGAACGGATGATCGCCTTGCTAGGTGTCATTAAAGGGAAAGGATTTAAAATTTCCATTGATGATTTCGGTACCGGATATTCATCCCTCTCGTATCTCAAAAATCTACCGGCAGATACACTAAAAATCGATATTTCTTTTATACGAGATATAACCCATCATAGTAAAAATCAAACCATTGTAAAAGCCATTATTGCTTTGGCAAAAGGTTTAGGGATGACGACCGTAGCTGAGGGGGTAGAAACCGTTGAAGAGCTCGATTTTTTACGTGAAAACAGTATCGATTCTATACAAGGGTATTACTATCACAAGCCGATGAGTATCGAATCTTTTGGACAATTAATTAGAGAAACATAAAAAATGAGGTTATATGAGCGATTTATATAAAGAACATGTTGACATTACCAATGAAGTCAAAGAGAGTATCAAAAAATTAAAAATTGTTTTCCCTGCTGAATATAATCGAATCTATACTGAAAAAGCACATTCACATCACATTGAACTTAAACCCAATCAAGTGCTTAGTTCCGAAATGCTCGATGAAAAAATGGTTCGCCATCTCATCACCCTCTCCAAATGTACCGACGATGCGATTCATGCCATCGAAACCGAAGACAAAGAAGTATTAAAAACAGTACTTAAACAGACAAAAGCACTCCAAGAAGAGGTTCATGAACTTCAAAAAATAGTCTACGAAGACGGCCTGACCAAAAGCTATAACCGCAAATGGTTCGAAGATACACTTTGCAATGCCGATCATATCTCCATCCGTGATAGCGGAACTCTTGTTATGGTCGATCTCAATAAATTTAAACACATCAACGATACGTACGGGCATGTAGTCGGTGATAAAGTACTGATTCATATTGCATTCAAGCTCAAAGAGAGCGGAGGACGTGTCGTTCGCTACGGCGGAGATGAATTTCTCGTTATCTTTGATGCAAAAGTTGCACACGATGAAATCAGAACAAAAATGGAAGCGATTTTGGAATACTGTAATCACATACATTTTAAAGTTGATCAAAACGAGTTTAAAATCGATTTTGCATACGGTATAGCCACATTTCTAAAAGGTGCTGATATTAATACTGTTATAGAAACCGCAGATAAAGCGATGTACAAAAATAAAACGAATAGTGATTAATTACGAAAGCGGTGTTGTCTGAACGACAAAATAAAGTTCATCTTTGAGAGTATTAAGACTCTTGATAACATTGTCCCGCCGCGTTTCATCGAGATTAAAATGCTGTTCGATTGAATCGTAAATACGATCAATACTCGTATAGATTTCGACCATTAATTCCGCTTTTAGTTTATCCTGTACGCCAGCCATAAATCATCCTGTTTATTGTGAAAATCGTTCGTGGTGAGCTCGTCGAACCATGAAAAGATCACCCTTCGACAAAGCTCAGGGCGAACGTAGAAAATGACGAGAAACAATGAAGTTTGCCCCCGAATGGAGGCGATGTCCTTAGCGGACGAGGTCGAAGAAATAGTCAGTGGTAGCGATTTGTTTTGTCTCTTCATCCAATTGATCAAGAACTTTGTTCGTGATCCATGTAAGAAGATTCAACGCTCCATCATATCCGCTGATAGAGTAGCGGTGTAGGTGATGACGGTCGAAAATAGGGAATCCGATATAGATCAACGGAGTTCCGGTATCACGCATCAACTCTTTACCGTAGCTGTTACCGATCATGAAATCAACAGGCTCAGTAAAGAGGAGTGAACGCATGTGCCACAAATCTTTTCCAGCCCATACATGGAGGCTGTCTTTAGCCGGAGAGGTATCGAGCAATGCTCTCATCTCAGCTTCCCAACCGTTCGGTGCATTGTGGCAAAGAACGTGAGTCGGCTCAGCGCCCATCTCTAACAAGAATGAAACGGCTCCGAGAAGGAAGTCAGGATCACCCCAGATAGCGAATTTTTTACCGTGCATATACGGATAGCTGTCTTGCATTGCATCAACAAGGCGGCCACGCTCAGTTTTAAGTTTTTGCGGAACTTCTGTTCCTGTTAATTCTGCGAGTTTCATAACGAACTCATCGGTACCTTTGAGACCGATCGGGTTACTGTGTCCACCTGCATGTTTCCAACGTTTTTCGACCATTTTCATGGTTTTAGTCGTTGAATATTTTTGCAATGAGATCGTTGCACTAGAGTTGATACAATCTTTTGCATCATCCAATTTTGTTCCGCCAGAGAACATTTCGTAGTTACCAGCAGGCATATCCCATTGATCAGAGTGGTCACCCAACATGATATAGTCTGTGCCGAACGCTTCTACGATGCTTTTTACAGAGCGGAGGCTTCCGATATACGTTTCAAAACCTGGGATGATGTTGATACGTTGTTTCGTTTCACCTTTTTGACCCTCAGTCAACTGAGACATGATACCGTGCATCATGTTGTCATAACCCGTAATATGGCTTCCTACGAATGAAGGAGTATGCGCATAAGGGATCGGATATTCTTCAGGTAAAAACTCACCTTTATCTTCTTCTTTTGCCGCAATGATAAACGCTTGCAAATCATCCCCGATAACTTCTGCCATACATGTGGTAGAAACGGCGATCATTTTAGGTTTATAGACTGCAGCACAGTTTTTAAGACCCTCTTTCATATTTACCAAACCGCCGAATACCGCAGCATCTTCAGTCATAGAGTCAGAAACACATGGAGTCGGCTCTTTGAAGTGTTTGGTAAAGTACGAACGGAAATAGGCTACACAACCGTGTGAACCGTGAACGTAAGGCATAGTTCCCTCAAACCCGAGTGCTACCATGACAGCCCCGAGAGGTTGACATGCTTTTGCAGGGTTGACGGTAACCGCTTCACGAGCAAGGTTTTTCTCACGGTAATCCCATGATTTGGTCCACTCAGCGATCTCTTCTACTTTCGCAGGGTTAACTGCGAGCATAGAGGATTCGAATTGTTTTTTGTTTGCGAGTACTTCTGTGTACTCAGGGCGTTTAAACAGGTCTTTCCCGTTTACGATTTTTTCTACTTCTTGCATCGTCTCAACCTTCCTTTTCCCATGGTGCTTTTGAGTGCGCCCATACCGGGGAATTAATTGCTAAATCCATATCTTGTGCGAAGATCGCGAATCCGTCGTATCCGTGGTAAGGTCCGCTGTAATCCCAAGAGTGCATCTGACGATACGGGAGACCCATTTTTTGGAATACATACTTCTCTTTGATCCCTGAAGCTACAAGGTCAGGTTGAAGTTTTTTAACGAACGCTTCAAGCTCATACTCATTGACGTCATCGTAGATAACAGTTGAGCGGTAGATCTCTTCTTTGGTACGTTTATAGTCATCATCGTGAGCGAACTCATAACCGGTTCCGATAACTTCCATACCCAAATCTTCATAGGCACCGATAACGTGACGAGGGCGAAGTCCGCCGACGAACAACATTACTGTTTTCCCTTCAAGACGAGGTTTGTATTTCGCGATAACCGCATCGATCATCGGTTGGTATTTCGCGATAACTTCTTCACATTTTGCTTGGATACTTTCGTCGAAGAAAGCAGCGATTTTGCGAAGTGATTTAATCGTTTGGCTCGGTCCGAAGAAGTTATACTCGATCCAAGGAATCCCGAACTCTTTTTCCATATGACGGCTGATATAGTTCATTGAACGGTAGCAGTGAAGCAAGTTCAATTTTACTTTTGGTGTCAATGCCATCTCTTTCAGAGTTGCATCTCCAGACCATTGAGCCACAACACGAAGACCCATCTCTTCGAGAAGGATACGGCTTGACCATGTGTCACCGCCGATGTTGTAGTCCCCGATGATCGCAACGTCGTACTCAGTCGGAGTAACATCACTGATATCGATGTGGCTAAGATCGCCGTCAAAGATATAGTCACGAACCGCGTCATTAGCG
>DATDUY010000037.1:0-14707 GCA_035290165.1 Sulfuricurvum sp.
TCCAATCTTTTGTACTCATAACGTTGCTAAACCGCTAGCGGCAAACAGTGCCGCTATTTTAAGTGCTTCTCTGCGATTCATCCGTTATTCTCAATCTTGAAGGTATTAAAAATAATATCCGTCGCCAACATCCGCGTTGCATGAGCTACCGCGTCGAGAATATCGCTATCACTCCATCCCATCTCTCGTAATGTATCCAAATCGTTTGCCGTGACTCCGTGTGCGTTGCGAATGGCTTTGATGGCAAGGTTTAGCATCGCAATTTCACGTTCAGGGAGATTGGCGGATTTTGGATCTTTTCGCATCTCAGTGACCTGTTCGAACGTCCATCCCGCTAGATTAATCAACATCCCCGTATTGTAATCGATACAAAACTGGCACTCTTCGCCACTTGAGACCATGATGCGGATAGCGGCGAGCAACGGCATAGAGAGAGTCGGGTGTTTTATATAAAATTTGATGAAATCCATTTGCTGACGTAACAATTCAGGACTGATACTAAGTAGTTGCGCATTGTTACCGACGGTTCTTCCCATCGCTTCGATGATTTTGTAGAGTTTGGCTACCTCACCTGTCGCTTCTTCGGGCGTTATGGTTTGAATGAGTGGCATTATGAGTCCTTTTGGATAATGTTGACTATTCGGTCAAGTGGTATTATAAAATGATTTGACCAAATAGTCAAGAGGGTGTGCTATAATTTTGTTATGAAAGAAAATACACGACAAAAACTTATCGATGCGACTTATGAAGAGGTCTATTCGCATGGCTACCAAGGGGCAGCTTTAGCCGATATTCTCACTAATGCGGGAGTCCATAAAGGTTCTATGTACCACTTCTTCGCTAACAAAAAAGAGATGGCGCTCGCGGCGATTAAAGAGAAAATTTCCGAACGATTTGCAACACGCTATCAAGCTATTAAAGAATCGGATAGCCGTTATCTGGAACAGTTTTATGCGATGCTTCGAGACGGGAATATACGCGATTTTAAACGAGGCTGTCCGTTGGCGAATCTGGTGCAAGAGATGTCTAATATCGATGAGGATTTTGACCGTACTCTCAAAATTATTTATGCACAGTTTCGTAAAGTACTCAAATCGATCTATGACGCGGCGGTGGATGCAGGTGAAATGCGAGAATGCGATACACGAAAACTGGCTCTGTTTTCGGTATCTTTACTCGAAGGGGCAATCCTCTCGGCAAAAGCATCCGGTGATTCAAAAGATTATTTTGATTCGGTGGAGATGTTGATAGGTTACATCGAAAGTTACAAACATGGATAATACCAAAAATACAAACAAATACATTATTTTAATGATTATCGCAATGCTCTTTTGGGGGTTTGCGTGGACGGCGGGGAAGGTTGCGGCGGAACACTCTAATGCGGAAGTTGCGGCTTTTTGGCGTTATGCGATCTCGTTTATCAGCATTATTCCTATCATTTGGTATTTAAAAACACCCCTCAAAACAGACCGAAAAGGTTTAATGTACATGGTGATCGCGGGGATATTGACATCATTGTTTAATTACCTGTTTTTTGCCGGACTTTCCCACGGCGATGCAGGTTACGGAGGGACGATGGTCACGTCACTCGCCCCGATCATCACCTATATTCTCTCGATTTCATTTTTAGGGACGAAGGTCTCCACCCGTCAGATCGGTGCACTCTCCATCGGAATTTTAGGTGCTCTAATTTTGCTTCGTGTCCCGTTTGAGGGGTTCGCGTTTTTAAATATCGATAGTGCTTATTTTCTCGGATGTGCACTCGTATGGGCGTTGGTCACGGTGGTCTCTCAAAAAGCCGCCAAGCGAGCCGATCTGATGTTTTATACACTCGTTGTATTCGGTATCACGACATTCATCAATATGCTCTTTGCCCTGCCGCACCGTCCGTTTGATTTTGGTGCGTACGATGAGGTGTTTTGGTGGACGATCCTTTTTATCGGGGTGATCCCGGGGACGTTTAGCACCGCACTCTATTTCGTATCGGCGGGAAAAGTAGGGGCGCACCGAACGGGAGTCTTTATGTTTATCGTCCCTGTGGGGGCTATCGTTTCGAGTTGGGTCGTGTACGGTGAGACGTTGGTAATTTCCACACTTTTTGGATGTTTGATGGCATTTATGGCGGTGATGCTGTTTAATATGAGAAAAGCGAAAGGAGCTACGTGAGTATTTATGCTTTGCAATCGCCGGCAGGCGGGTTTTTGGATGAAGATCTAAATCATTTTAATAAAGTTTTTGATAATTGGTGTGTACAGTTTGATAATTTTGAGGATGCTGCCACCATTGTGAGTACATTGGATAAGAAAAGATATTCCGAGGTCGTCGAAATCACTCCTCTGAGTTATCCTAAGTATTTTTTTCATAATTTACAAGGGATAATACATGCGACACGCGAAGTAGAGGGGAATATTGTCTGCATTGTGGAACCTTTTATGGGATCGAATTTTCGTATCGCGGTTTGTAATTTGGAAACAAAAACGGTGAGATTAACGGCAACAAAGTATAAAAATACGATGAGCGTCGAAGGTGCATTTGCGAACTTTACGATCAAAGATGACAAGGAGTCTGAAATCTAGATCAAGATCGGGTCATCAAATAGGAGAATTTACTGGTTTGTATGCTTTCAAACAGACTTTGAAGATTGAATACCTGACCCCTAATCTGGGGAACGAGGGAAAAAGCCGTCCTCGGCTTTTTGATTGCTCTCCAATGATTTGTTATATGTTGTCATAGCCGATATAGTTAACTATGCTTTCAAGCCCTTCAGATAAATCAGAAGCCTGTGATTTTGTTAAATGAAAAATACTTTCTTGCCCTTCGGTATTTATGAGTTTAAGGTAGATCTGATCGTCTCCAAAATAGTTAGAGCAAAAGAGTTCCATTTCTGTAGCCGGTTTAGTTTTATCTGACCGCCCATTTTGCTCATCAGTTGGATAAAGCTTATCTTCGAAATATACTGTTGTTGACATGATTATTACTCCTTGTTTTGAATCAACATTTGATGGACACATAACTATTTATTCATGCCAAAATATACCATTTTGCTAGAAATCCAATAGTCATAATACCTGCTATCAGAAACATCCAACCAAAATTTTACAAATTGACATATTTTTGAACATTTTACGCTGTTTTTCTTAAAATAATTTCTGCAAACGCTTTAATGGCAGGTTCGATTTCCTCCATCTCGAACCCTCCGAATCGCGTCCTATTCTCCTCCTGAATACTCTTTTGTAATATAGAGCTTGATTTTCAGCATATGAACGTAGAGGGGCAAAATTTACCGAAAGAGCGGTACGATACCCTTATCAAACATATAGAAGAGCGAAACGGCTCTATCGATAGCACAACGATTCAGTTGATGCGACAATTTCAGAAATAAGTAGATGAATGATGCAAAAAATTATTAATTTTCGAGCTACTAAAGATCAAGCGGAAACAATCGCTATTTTAGTCGGCGAACTTTTACAAGAAATTATGGATCGAATCGGAAGTGATGTATTTCATTTTGATCTTGAAGAGACGAAAAGTCGCTTGGCAGAGTTTATCGAACACGAAAAGAATTTTGTATTTGTTGCACAGGATGCTGAGCTTGGCGAAATGATTGGATTTGTCACAGTATATGAGGGATATGCACTCTATGCAGAGGGAGCATTTGGTACGATGGCAGAATTGTATGTTCGTCCCTCATACCGTTCACGTGGTATCGGTAAAATGTTGATTCAATCTGTCAAAGATTTTGGAAATCAAAGAGGCTGGAAACGGCTCGAAGTAACGACTCCACCACTACCGCAGTTTGATACAACACTGGCATTTTATGAGCGTGAAGCATTTGAGATTTCAGGCGGGCGGAAGCTCAAGACGATACTGTAGGAAAAATTATGGATGATAAAAAAGTTTAAGGAATGATATGAATATTACCTACCAAATAACTCCCGACCTATCGACCGAATCATTTATTGACATTCTCAACCGTTCGACATTGGGAGAACGAAGACCTATTAATGATCTGGAGTGTCTAGAGAGCATGATCAAAAATGCCGACATCATAGTTACAGCGGTTTTGGATGAGAAAATCGTAGGTGTGGCACGCGCAGTTACCGACTTTAGCTACTGTTGCTATTTGTCGGATTTGGCGGTAGATGTGAGCTTTCAATCTCACGGGATCGGCAAAAAGCTTATTCAAAGTGTCAGAGAGCAATTAGGGGCTAAGTGCAAACTGATTTTGCTTTCTGCCCCAGCGGCGGTAGAATATTACCCGAAAATCGGTTTTACGCAGCATCCATCAGCTTGGGTTTTGGATAGTACAAAAGAAATTTTATAAAGTCAGGATAGACGTTTTTCTTTTTTGTGTAAAATCTTTTGATGAAGTTGGTTTGTTTTCGATTAGAACCAAAAAAACAAATTGTATAAGGAGCATTAAATGAATCCATTTACGACACACGGCGCATTTAGTTGGTTTGAGCTTTTAACGGGCGATGTTGAAGGGGCAAAAAAGTTTTATGGCGACGTATTTGGTTGGGAGTTTAAAAAAGCCGATAACGTCGATTTTGACTATCAGTTAGTAACATTAAACGGTCAAGAAATGGCGGGAATTATGGATATAAAGCAATGCGGCGATGAAAAGATACCGCCGCATTGGGGCAATTATGTAACCGTACTGGATATTAAGGCTACGTTACAAAGAGCAAAAGAGTTGGGGGCGAACGTTATCGTGGAGATCACACCGATACCGAAAGTCGGCGATTTTGCTATCATCCAAGACCCGCAAGGTGCCGTAATTTCGATGATCGAATACCAAATGTCGTTTTAAGATCGCAAAGGATTTGCGATGAATCTTGAAAAGCTCAAAGCTGCTGAAGCCAATTTTTTTGCCTTTTACCCCAAAGGGTTCGTAGACGAAGCTCTTCTGCCGATCATTAACCGTCACAATACGGCAAAAATAGGTGAAAGCGTAAGAGAAATATTTGCACCGGAGCGTTTTTCCCGTACCGAAGAGATAAGCGAGAACTTTGCCAAGATCGTCTCTAAATCCTCTTTGATTTCGCTCTTCGAAAAACCCAAAGTCAGAGAGATGGTCAAGCAGATGAGCATGGAACAGCAAGATATGTTCGCCATCGGATTGTATGAACTTTTGCATGGGAAAAAAGAAAAAGGGTTTAATATCTTGGTCGATCTCTTGTCGATCTATAAACTCGCAAAATGGTCGATTGTTACTCTCATTCCGTATTACTATGCACGGGAGAAAGAGTTTTTTATTAAACCAACTACGACCAAAGACATTATCAAATTTTTCGAGATTGAAGGATTCACGTATAAACCACGTCCAACATATGAGTTTTACGAGAGATACACAAAGGTGCTCGAAGAGATGAAATTGCAGGTGAGTCCTCTGATAGGTCAAGACAACGCCGGATTTACTGGATTTTTGATGATGGCGATGAAGTAGTGATGAGGTGATATTGGAGCGGTCTATTACTCTTTCTCTTGTTTTTCCAACTCCAACAAAAACCCTTTTTTCTCTACTCCTCCACTGTACCCGCCGAGTCCGCCGCCTGTGGCGATGACTCGGTGGCAGGGGATCACAATAGCGATAGGGTTTCGGCCATTTGCACTGGCAACGGCACGGGTCGCTTTTGGATTACCGAAACGTTCAGCTTCTTGCGCATACGAGATCGTTTCACTGTAGCCGATTGTACATAATATCTCCCAAACCCTCTTTTGAAAAGGGGTTCCTTGCGGGTTGAGGGGGAGAGTAAACGTTTTCCGTTTTCCCGCGAAATACTCATTTAGCTCCTTTTCCAGACGAAGGAGTAACAGATGATCGGAGTTTTGGATGTGTGAAGCATCGTCGGTGAAATCGAGCGAGATGATTGCATTCTCATCGGCGGCTGCGATCATGTCGCCCAGGGGGGTAGTAATGATGCGGGTATATTCAGTCGGTTGCATGATATGATTATAGCAAAACGAAAAACGTATGTCGTAGCTACAGGAGTGGACAATGAATCCTGCTAAAGTGATCCGAGAAAAAGTCGAAAAACTCACCGATCTTCCCAATATCGGAAAAACCGTTGCCCATGATCTGACATTGATTGGGATTACCTCCCCCGATCAGCTCAGAGGAGAAGACCCTTATGATCTGTATGTCCGCTTTTGCGAAGCGTTCGGAGAGAGACAAGATCCGTGTATGCTGGATGTATTGATGTCGATTACCGATTTTATGAACGGCGGTGAAGCAAGAGTATGGTGGGAGTATACCCCAGAGCGTAAAGCGCGCTACGGAGATAAAATTAATATTGAAAAAAATTTCGTTTAAAAACTACTCAATATTATTCATTTTCGTTTAAATCCTATTGTGAAATAATGAGTTAATTTCGTATAAGGAGTTGGTTATGAATTTGCTTTCGCCTATAAAAATTGGAAAATATCATTTAAAGAATAGGGTTTTTATGGCGCCGATGACACGGTGCCGAAGCGTAGAGGATAATGCTGCGAATGATATGATGGCTCGTTATTATGCGCAGAGAGCTTCCGCAGGACTCATCATAACCGAAGCGACTCAGATTTCGACAAAGGGGATCGGCTATCCCTATACTCCCGGTATCCATACCTCTAAACAAGTAGAAGGGTGGAAAAAAGTGACTCAGGCGGTGCATGAGAAAGGGGGCACGATTTTTTTACAGCTTTGGCATGTCGGGAGAATCTCACACCCCTCATTTCATAACGGTGAGTTTCCCTACGCCCCTTCCGCTATTAAACCTGCAGGGAACATCTATACGTATGAGGGGATGAAAGAGTTTGTAACGCCGCATGCCCTTAGCACGGGTGAGATCCAAACTGTCATTGGAGAGTACGTTCAGGGTGCTAAAAATGCGATAGAAGCCGGATTTGACGGGGTAGAAATTCATGGGGCTAACGGCTATCTGATCGATCAGTTCTTACGGGACGGAACCAACACCCGAGACGATGAATACGGAGGTTCTGTCGAAAACAGAGGGCGGTTTTTGTTTGAGATAATTGAGGGGATTACGGCTGCTATCGGCTCAGATAAAACAGGTTTGCGCCTCTCTCCCAGCGGTACGTTTAACGACATGAAAGACTCTAATCCTCAGAAACATTTTACCTATATCTGCGAGAAGCTAAACAACTATAATTTAGCATATCTTCATATCATCGACGCATTGGAGGGGGATATCCGCCACGGTGCAAATGTCGTTGAACTGAGCGTCTTGCGAAAAGCGTATAAAGGTGTTTTAATCGCGAACGGCGGTTACACACAGGAGAGGGGAAATGCGGCACTTCAGACCAACCTTGCCGATGCAGTAGCCTTTGCAGCACTCTTTTTGGCGAACCCTGATCTACCTGAGCGTTTCAAAAGCAATGCCGAACTCAATACCGCTAATCCTGATACATTTTATACACAGGGTGAAGAAGGGTATCTGGATTATCCTTCTCTATAGCGGGATTAGAGATTTCTTTTAAAAACCAAATTTTTCAGACTCCGCTCTTCCTCGATTTCGGGGAAGCTCTCCATATTCTCCAATCTCTCTACATACTGAAACTCTGGAGCGTTTTCACGGAAAAGGGCTTTGATAAAGTCACTCTCTAACTCAGGGGCATTAAGTGCCGATAAAACGATGCACTCTTCTGCGGCAAACTCATGGAGTCGGCGGATAATCTTCTCATAATCGGACGTTGCGGCGAATGACCCTTTTTGGAAGCTGGGGGGATCGATGATGATGAGATCATAGGGGCCGCTTTTGCGGATACGGCTCCACGATTTGAGGATATTGTAGGGCATAAACTCCACTTTTTTCGTCTCAAGAGCATTGAGACGGTGGTTTTCCCGACCGAGGGAGAGGACGTTTTTGTTCATATCGACATTAACGACGGCGTTTGCTCCCGCATCAATGGCGACAACGGAAAATGAGCAAGTGTAGGAGAAGAGGTTGAGGACATTTTTGCCGCGTGCGTGGTCACGGACAAATTCTCGTCCGATTTTCATATCGGGGAAGAAACCGATATTTTGGGCATTTTGAAAATTGACATGGTATTTAAGGGTGTTTTCGATGGCATAGGTCTCTTGCGGCAATTCGCCTGCAATAATAGTAGAGGGAGAGGAGGGGAGATAACGCTGTTGTACTACGAGCGCTTTCCATTTCCCTGTATCGGTATAAAAATCACGCAACATGGTGATAATCGCCTCTTCTTCATCGTCCGCGTCAAATAACACGGCAAAAAGGACTTTATCGACACTGTCGATGGTGAGAAAACGATACCCGCCGTAGGTGTTTCCCCGTCCATGAAACAGCCTGGTGTACTCTACGGTTAGGGTGCGAGCATTGGTTATTAGTAGCTGACGTAAATCTTCAATAGTCACTGAATTAGACTTTTAGATCGAGTAGACTACCCCGTTTTTCTTTGTCCATATCCAACGAAGAGGGGTTAAGTGTAAGATACTCTTGCAGACTTTTAAGGGTATTTTGCTCTTCCTGAGAATCGGGCGGATTCAACTTAGTCAAATCCTGAGAGAGCGATTCACCTGAGAGAGGTTCTCCGTTTTCATCGTGATAAATACCTGCCGCACGCATAAATCCGACGGTTACGATCCCTTTGGCGGCTTGATAGTTTTCGGCGTTGAGGAGGCTATTGTAGAGTCGCCGTTCAGAGGGATTCAGCTCTTGAGAAATCATACTATAATCATCTTTGAGCTGGTCTATCTCACCGGTTTGTGATATCTCTTTATAGGTGGGTGGAGGAGAATAGGAGGATGAGGCAAAAGGGTTGGAAAACGGATAAGAACTGTTCGTTTGAACCTGCATTTGCACTCCTTGTAAATATTATTACAAGATTACTAGCAAAAAACAGTCCAAAATAGGGATGCTTAGCCTCAAAAGAGGCTATTTTTTAATCGTATAAAGCTTTCGAAGTTTAGCGTCTAACGGTGCGAGGACTTTGTACAATGCAGGAACAACAAGGAGGCTGGTGAGCGTCGAGAGGAGCAATCCGCAGATGACGGCGACCCCCATCGGTCCTTTGACCCCTGAACCTTCCCCGACCGAGAGGGCGAGGGGGAGCATCCCGAAACACATAGCGGTCGTCGTCATCAGGATCGGGCGCAGACGGGAGATTCCCGCTTCGACGATCGCGTCATCGAGCTCTTTTCCCGATTCTCGGAGGCGGTTTGCCGCATCGACGACGAGGGTGGAGTTTTTCCCGACCAGTCCGAGCAGGAGCATCAGCCCCATCATACTAAAGAGGGACATATTCATCCCTGCCGCCCACAGACCGATAAACGCCCCCGTAAAACTCAGAGGCAATGCACTCATAATGATGAGTGGCTGAAGAGGGGATTCGTACAATGCGGCGAGGATGAGATAGATCATTACCAGTGCCGCGCCGATGGCTACGCCGAACGCTTCGTTGCTCTCCTGCATGTGTTTGGCATCGCCGTCGAGTTCGAAGGATACCCCACGATCTAACCACTCGTTCTGACGCTCATTGACAATTGAGACCAGTTTATCGAGCGGTAGCGCTTTGGTGATGTCGGCTCCGACGATTACTTTTTTAAGACGGTCGAACCGTTTGATCGTGGTCGGTGCTTGGCTCTTCGTGATTGAAACGACGGCTGAGAGCGGTACGGTTCCTCCCGAAGAGGTTTGGACATTCAGAGTGTTAAGAGCTTCGATATTTTCACGTTTCGTATCATCGAGTCGCATCACGACGTCATACTCTTTACCCCGCTCGCGAATAAAGGTGATCGTTCCATCTCCCGAATAGCCGCCGGCGATAACACGGGCGATCTCATCGACATTAACTCCCAGACGGGTAGCATTTTGAGTAAGGACGGTGATGCTCAGTTGCGGTGCTTTGGGTTGGATATTGCTCTGCACATCGGTTGTCCCTTCAATAGTCTTCAGAAGTTTCATCAGCTTCACTGCCGAAGCTTCCGCCTCTTCGGCGCTTTGGGCTTTTAGGATCACCTGATAGGGAGTGTTGATCTCGTAGCCGCCGATGTCGTTGACTTCGGTGACACTGGTCATCGTGAACCCTTTGAAGCTATCCAACATGGCACGAGTCTCCTTCATCACGTCGCTTTGGCTTCGCTCACGCTGATCAAGGGGTTTGAGTCGGACATAGAGAGCCGATTCGTTCGCTTTTTGATCGTTCCCCCGTCCGACGTAGAGGGTGCAGTATTCGACCTCGGCAATTTTCCCGATACGACGCTGAACATAGAGAGAGAGCTGTTTCATCCCATGTATACTGGTTCCCGCAGGGGATTTGAGGGTGATATCGAACTGGCTTTTGTCCTCTTTGGGCATAAACACCATCCCGAGTGTCCCCGAGAGGATGATGGAGACGATGAAAATACCCAAGGCACTAAAGAGGGTGGTCTTTTTGTATTTTAAGACGCTTAGGATGAGAGAGCGGTAACGCTCCTCCATGCGGACAAAGAAGTGTTCGGTACTGTGATAAAAGCGGCTATGCTCCCCTTTGGCAATCTGCGAAGCGATCATCGGGATGAGGGTGATCGCAATGACGAAGGAGACGCCGATAGCGGCGATGATCGTCACCCCGAAACTGGTAAAGAATCGCCCGACGATCCCGCTCATTTTGGCGACGGGGACGAAAACAGCGAGGAGCATTGCCGAGATAGCGACGATGGAGAAGAGGATTTCACTCACCCCTTCGATGGCGGCATTGAGCCGATCACGTCCCGCTTCGAGCCGTTTGAAGATATTTTCGATGACGACGATAGCATCGTCGATAATGATCCCGATAGCGAGGGTGAGGGCGGTAAGGGTGAGGAGGTTAAACGACTGTCCGCTCCACCCCATAATCGCAAATACGCCGAAAATCGAGACAGGGAGTGAGACGGCAGCGATGAGAGTAAGGGTGAAATTTCGTAAAAATAAAAAGATGACGAGTGAGGCGAGGACGGAACCTAAAATAAGGTCAAACTGCACGCCGCTGAGGGTATCGCGGATATATTGGGTGGCATCTTGCAATGCGGTGAGTGTCATGGTCGGCTCTAACGCTGAGAGGGCGGGGAGTTGAGCGCGCACGGCATCGGCAATGGCGATATCATTGGCTCCCGTCATCTTTTTAACCATCAACAAAACGCCTGATTTGCCGTCCAAGGAAGCGAAACTGCGCTCTTCGGCTAACGTATCGCTCACCGTTGCGACATCACCCAAGCTAAGCCCCTCGCGTATCCGAAGCGCACTGAGGGATTCTACCGTTTTGCTGTCGTTGTCGATAAGAATTTGATATTCGTGAGTAGGATCAACCGTTTTTCCTCCATCCATGCGGATGTTTTGGGCGCGGATTATCCCTGTTAGATCACTCATGGTGAGGGAGTATTTGGCGAGAAGTGAGGGATCGGGGGTGATGCGAATCTGCTTTTTACGAAGTCCCGCAACGCTCACGCCGCCGACCCCCTCTATCCGCTGTAAACGGGATTTTAGAATCTCATCGGCGTGCTTCATCATCCGCTGTGTATCGCTGCCCGCTAAAAAGAGGGTGATGACGGGGGAGGAGTTGAGGGAGTATTTATCGACGGAGGGTTTGTCCACTTCATTGGGGAGTTGAATACTGGAGACTTTGTCGCGGACATCATTGACCGCTTCATCGAGGTCTTTTGAGAGTTTGAATTGGGCGACGACGACGCTGATCCCTTTGGAACTGTCGGAGCTGAGGGTATCGAGACCTGAGATTCCGCTCACCGCCTCTTCGATCTTGTCGCTTACTTTGCTCTCGACGATATCGGCATTGGCACCCTTATAGGTAGTGGTGACGATGACAATCGGAAAATCGACATTTGGATAAAGAGCCGAGGGCATACTAGAGCGTTCAACCAGCCCGAAAAAGATCAGGGCGAGGGCGAACATGAGAGTTGTAATGGGGCGAGTGATGGCTATTTTGTGCATTGTGAGTCCTATTTAGCCATAATCATGCCGTCACCAAACGTGCCGGGACGCAATCCTGAGCCGTCCGCTTCGGCGGTCATCTGACGATTTTTAGTGTTGATGGAGGGGTAAATTTTGATGATTTTAGAACATTTACCCGTCGATTTACCGTCGATGGAGCTGCAAAAACGATCCCCCACCTTCACCTGTGAGCCGAATTTGGAGTCGTACTGGATGAGAAGTTTGCTCTGGTCGCTGATGAGTTTAAAGAGAGGCGTCCCCCCCATCGAGGAGACCATATCCCCCATTTCGATATTTTTTTCGGAAATACTACCTGCAAACGGGGCGACGAGTCGCATTTTAGAGAGTTTTTGTTCGGAATAGGCGACCCCTAAGCGGGCACGTTCACGCTGGGAGAGTTTCGTCCCCAACTCGGATTTTAATTTGTCGAGGGTATTTTTATCGAATACCTGCGCACTTTTCTCATATCGTGCATACTGGTCACTCAAAAAGGTACACTCTTTGGTGAGGGCATCGAGATCGGCTTTTGCCATTTGAAGGGAGAGTTGTTCTTCAGCGCTATCGAGTTCGAGGAGGAGAGATCCTTTTTTGACATGATCACCCCTCTGGACAGTGACGCGTTTGACAATTCCCGAAGCGTTCATCCCCAAGGATGCTTCGCGGTATGCCTGTGTTTCAAAAGTAGCGTAAACATCCCCCCATAAGGTAAGTGCGCTCAGTGCAGAGATAAGGGCGATTTTCATTTTTTCTCCTCGATTAGTGTTAAGAGATCGATTCCATACGCATAAGCGGCACTCGCTTTTGCTACTTGGAGCGTATTGAGGGCATTATGGGCTTTTGCGCGTGAATAGGTGAGGTTTGTGAGTTCACTCAAATAGGTGGTAGTATTGACCAACCCCGCTTCAAAACGCTTTTTGATAAAACTGAATGCTTCACTCCGTGCCTCTTCTTCGGCTTTGGCGGCATCGTAGGCATTTTGAGAGGTTTGGATCGACATAAGGGCGATTTCGGCGTCGTTGTTCAAGCTTTGGGTCTTGTAATCCAAGAGATGTTTGGCTTTTAGGGTATCGATACGGGCTTGTTCGCGTTCGTTGGAGATGCGTCCCATATCAAAAAGGGTCATGGAGAGGGAGGCGGTTATTTCGTCTTGGTTCAGCGGTTGGAGATTGGTTCCTCCCATGGTGTCGTAGCCGCTGTATTCCATGTATTTGTGTTTTGCTTCGAGGGTGATCGAGGGGAGATAGGTATAGCGATCTTCGGTGTTGCGTAAGATGTCGATTTTAGAGCGATCACTTTGCAGATCATGGCGCTCTACCGTCGTAAATATCGGGAGGGCAAGCTCTTGGTACACTATCGCCTCACGAATAGGTGTCGCACTCAGTAGCTCCAGATGTTTACGATGTTTTTCGAGGAGCATTTTGAGGTTTTGTTCGTCATATTCAGTCTCTAATTTCGAGGCAATCAGCGATTTGAGAATATCGCTGGTGGCAAGGTCGTTTTGTACGAGTATTTCAAACCGCTCCACTTCGGCAAGAATCTCGTTCTTTTTCTCCTTATTGACACTGAGGCGATCTTGTGTGTCGAGATAGTCGTAATAGGCCGCGATGGTTTCCATTAGAACGTTTTGCTCTTCTTGTGCCAGAGAGTGGGTTGCGGAACTCATGGACGCATGGAGGGCATCGAGGAGGGCTTCACGCCGAAATCCGTCAAAAATAGTGATTTGAGCACCGAGTTCGGCACCTTGGATGCTATTGGGTTCGAAGGCAGGTGTCTTATCTTTTTTCTTATAAAGTGCAGTAGCCGTAACGGTCGGGAAATAGGCAGTTTTTGCTTCATCGAGCTGCGCTAGAGATTTTTGAATCTCCAGACGTGCCGATTCAACCCGTAAATTGGTTTTTGCTTGGGGCAAAAGAGTTGACAAATCATTGCACATAAGTGATTGTGCCGCGAGGAGCACGAGTGCGGTATGTCTCACGCTAGGATCCTTTATTTACATCGTAAAATGTTTTATGTTGACAATGGTAACATTAAATGTGAACAATGTCAACATTATCTCTTTCTTTTTATCTATAGCATGTTACAATACTGCCATGAAAAGTACTGAGTCCACCAAAAAAACATCTCCTTATCACCACGGAAACCTCAAAGAATCATTATTGGAAACAGCACTAGAGATGGTAGATAAAGAGGGGTTGGAATCCGTTACATTACGCGATTTGACGCAGCGGTTAGGGACATCGCGTTCCGCTGTTTATCGCCATTTTGAGAGCAAAGAGGCATTGATTCTCGGGGTCATCAAGAGAGGGTATGAACAGCTTGATTTACTCTTTACCCCTATATTTCAGGATACTACCCAGAGCGTTGCGGAGCGGTTTGAGAAGATGGGGAGGGCGTATCTCGATTTTGCGATAGCGCACCCGAATCTCTATCGACTGTTGTTCGGTGAAAATTTTCGCCAAGAGCGGGAAGAGATATGCGACTATAAAGATGAAAAACAAGCGACTGGGTTATATGCCCTGATTGGACTTCTCCTCGAAGCTCAGGAAGAGGGGATTATCGCACAGGAAAATCCGATGATTCAGGCGGCAACGGTATGGGCATCGATCCACGGCCTCGCATCGCTTTTGATTGACGGGCATCTGATGATGAGTGATAATCTCGAAGCGATTTATGAATACAGCCAAGGGGTGTTGTTAAAAGGGCTTCGTTAAAACAGCTCCCACGGTTTATTCCACAGTGTGAGCCGTGTGTGACACTCTGCGCTCCCAAACCGCTCC
>DATDUY010000038.1:0-2700 GCA_035290165.1 Sulfuricurvum sp.
GCATAACGGACTTTATCTCACTCACATTAAGTATTAGTCATATAGACTCAACTCATTTGATACCTCTTGCATTATTAATGCTATTTCGTTACAATCACAGCTCAAATTTTAACCTTTAAGGATAGTCACATGGCAAAACATCAGTTCCAGACTGAAGTCTCACAAATCTTACATCTTATGATCCACTCTTTGTACTCCAATAAAGAGATTTTCGTCCGCGAGCTCGTATCGAACTCTTCGGATGCTCTTGATAAACTCAACATGCTCGTCCTCACCGATGAAAATTACAAAGGGATTTCATTTAACCCACGCGTTGACATCATCATCGACAAAGAGGCGAAAACCCTCACGATAGCTGACAGCGGTATCGGGATGAACGAAGCGGATCTCGTAGAGAACCTCGGAACCATCGCGAAATCGGGAACCAAAGCGTTCCTCGAAAAACTCTCAGGCGATCAGAAAAAAGATTCCAACCTTATCGGTCAGTTCGGTGTCGGTTTCTACGCATCGTTTATGGTTGCCGACAAAGTGGAAGTTATCAGCCGCAAAGCAGGAGAAGAGCAAGCCTACAAATGGAGCTCAATGGCGGGGTCAGAGTATGACCTAGAGCCAGCAGAACGCGACAGCCACGGTACGAGCATCATCATGCACCTCAAAGACGATGAGAGCGAATTTTTGGAGACTCACCGTATCGACAGTATCATCAAAAAATACTCCAACCATATCCCATTCCCGATCTTCATGGACAAAGAGGAGTGGGTAGCACCAGCCGAGGGTGAAGAAAAAGGTCACAACGAAATCGTCAACAAACAAGTTAACAAAGCCAACGCATTGTGGACAATCAGCAAAAGCGACATCACCGACGAAGAGTACAAAGATTTCTACTCCAGTATCGCGCATGATTCATCCGAGCCATTGCTATGGATGCACAATAAAGCTGAGGGGACACTCGAATACACCACCCTCTTCTACGTCCCTGCAAAAGCGCCGATGGACTTGTACCGCGTCGATTACCAAAGCGGTATCAAACTCTACATCAACCGTGTATTCATCACCGACGATGAAAAAGAGCTTATGCCGACCTACCTCCGCTTCCTACGCGGTGTGATCGACTCTGCCGACCTTCCATTGAACGTCAGCCGTGAAATCCTCCAAAGCAACCGCGTTATGGCAAAAATCAAAAACGCATCGGTTAAAAAAGTACTCGGAGAACTTGCAAAAGTTTCCGAAAACGACGCAGATAAATACGATGCCTTCTACAAAGAGTTCGGAAACGTCCTCAAAGAGGGACTCTACAGCGACATGGGCAACCGTGAAAAAATCCTAGAGCTTCTCAAACTCAACACCCTTAACTCTGCCGAGCCGGTCATGTTCAGCAAATTCATCGAGGGAGTTGATGCAGAGAAAAAAGAGATCTATTACATCTCTGCAAAAATGTCTCTCCAAATGCTCAAAAACTCTCCGGCACTAGAGCGTTTCAAAGCCAAAGGGATCGATGTCCTCGTCCTCAACGAAGAGATCGACACGATCGTATTCCCGATGGTAAGCGAGTACAACGACTATAAATTCGTCAACGTGGCTGATGCCGCACTCGAAGAGTCCGAAGAGGAGAAAAAAGAGCACGAAGAGAAAGCCAAAGGGATGGAATCATTCGTCTCTCAGCTCCAAAATGCTCTGGGTGATAACGTATCCAAAGTCGAAACAACCTTCGATCTCACCGAGTCAGCCGTATGTCTAAAAGTCGATAAAGAAGACCAAGGCTACATGATGGCGCAGATGATGAAACAGTTCGGGCAAATGGGCGGGGATTTCCCGGCTCCGAAACCGATCCTCCAAATCAACCCGAACCATGAGTTGATCAAAAAACTCTCGGATAGCGCGGATATGAACCTCATCGACGATGCGGCGCATGTGTTGCTCGATCAGGCGAAACTGTATGAGGGTGAAACGCTTGCGGACACTGCAGGGTTTATCGCACGATTGAATCGCATTATGGCAAAAGCGCTGTAATCTCTCCGTCATTCCCGCGAAAGCGGGAATCTACTTCTTAATATAGAAGGGCATAAATGAGCTATATTGACAAACTTATTCACAATTGCCAACTTGCAAAAAATACTTTCCCAATTAAAGAATTTGAATTACAAAACTTATCTGACCTTGATAATATTGACAAAGCAATATATATTATTGAAGAAATTGATGGTGATAAGAATAAAACTTTCAATGACTTTATTCAATACAGAGACAAAAAAGAGCGTTCATGTTCAAAACTCAATGCTCCTTCTAATATTTTGTACGTTGGATCATCAACATCAGGAATTAAAAAAAGACTTGAACAACATATAGGAAATGGGCATAAAAGCACTTATGCACTTCATCTCAAATACTGGTTTACTGGAAAATACAAAATCGCAATTAAGCAATATAATACAACTCTAGATGTACTACAAATCATTGAAGATGATTTAGCTGATAGGGTTAAACCTGCCTTTGGAAAACAGGGTGGAAACAACAAATAACTACAAAAAAGAAAAAGTGGACAGGCTACTTTCTTTATAAAGCTTCCAAATCCAAAAAAAAAGAGACAGGCTACTTTTTACTTTTTTAAATCGTCTAAAATAGACAGTCTGCTTTTTTTCGTCCTTTATAATTATAATAAAAAATCATAACTATAAAAAATAAATTAATATAAATTTATTT
>DATDUY010000039.1:0-4001 GCA_035290165.1 Sulfuricurvum sp.
GATTTTACCACGCAGTTTTTCAATGGAGGTTTTTACCACATCCAACCCTACCCCGCGACCCGATAGATCGCTAATAGTATCGGCGGTAGAGAACCCCGGCTGCAGGATAAGACCGAAAATTTGAGAATCACTCAGATTCTCATCTCCGGTGATTACACCCCGTTCAATTGCTTTTTGGAGTACTTTCTCTTTGTTGATACCTCGACCGTCATCACTTACGCTGATAACAATACTGCCGCTTTTGTGGTAGGCCCGAAGAGTAATCGTCCCTTCCACTTTTTTACCGACGTTGAGACGCTCTTGAGCATCCGCTTCAAGACCGTGGTCGATCGCATTACGGATAATATGAATCAATGGATCCGAGAGGCTATCGATCATCGTTTTATCGATCTCCGTCTCCTCCCCCAAGACATTGAGATGAAGCTCTTTTCCTGTCTTTTTGGAGGTATCGCGAACCACCCTTTTCATCTTATCAAACGTATCGCGAATGGCAACCATCCGCAGAGACATAACACGGTCTTGAATACGCTTTGTAATCTTAGAGAGTGTCTCAATAGTGCGGCTGATCGATTCATCCTCTATCAAACGAATTTTCTCATTTTGGGCAATGAAATTTTGGGCAATAACCAGTTCTCCCACCGAATCAAACAGCTCATCGAGTTTAAACGTATCGATACGAATCGTTGATTTAGATGCCGTGTTCAACGAAGATGTGTCCGATCCGGGAGAAGCTTTTGGAGCTGATTGTGTTTTTGGCACCACTACTTCTCTCTTTGGTACTGCCACAGGTTCAGGGGAAGATTCAATCGGTTTAATCGAATATTCGTGATCAAATAAAAACTCGAAATTTTCTTCTACTTCAGAGAGAGCCTGTGTCGTGAGAAGAATAATTCCCATTTTTGTGATGTGATTGGTATCCTCGGCAAAATTCTCTAACGTCGGAACTGATTCTAGCGGGAAAAAACTCTCGATAGAGAGCGCTTTTTCGGCAAGTAATCCGATAAATATAAGATGATCGAATCCCCGTTTGTATGCATCGCTATCGAGAGTAAGCTCAATACGATAGATTTGCATCCCCGCTTGATGAGCGGTGCGCATCATTTCAATCGATTGAAGCATACCATTCTCGTACTGTTCAGGACATTCCAATCCAAACTCCGACGCCAAATCAGAAAATGAACCGATTGAGTCTTGGGTCTCAAAGGAAGATGGATAACCTTTTTTAGACGCTATCAACGATTTTATCCCTTCCAGACACCCTTCATATTCGTTTGGCAGATCAGGAAGAGCATCAAGCTCGCACACCATTACCTCTTTAATCACATCGACACTGCTGACAATGAGTTCAAGATGATGGGTTTCAATCTCTTCTTTAGTGCTTCGATAGTGATCGAGGACATCTTCGAAATGGTGAACAAACTCACCCAAGCGGGTAAAACCAAAAGCATTGGCATTCCCTTTTAGAGTATGAACCCCTCTGAAAATTTCATTCAAAAGATCAAAATTACCTGCATTTTCCTCAAAACGGATAATATCGACATCGAGTTTTTCGATAATCTCCCCCGCTTCTTCGATAAAAATAGCTTTAACTTGTTCTTGTTTTGTCATGACATATCCAATGAATGGTTCCATACGCCGGTGAAACGGTCACCCCTTTTTCTAAAAAAGGGATAATCAGTTCACGACGGGTTTTTTTTAAGCTCATTAAAAGAGCCAGTAGAGCACTGCTTTTCAATATCCCCCCATCTACTATCTCAATACGATCGATATAGTCGATACGGGGACGGACAAACGCTTCAAATTCTTTAATTTCTTCCTTACTCATCGATAAATCGATGGTAAGAGCGTCTCCGTCGAATTCCATTTAAAACTCTTTCAGATCGTTTTCGCTGAGCGGAAACACATCATCCGCTTTTGTAGGGATCGCTTTGCGCTGCGTCTGTGCAGGTGCACGGTGTGCAATTACCGGTTTGGGATCCAAATGGTGCAGATTCATTTTACGTACACTTGACGCAGGTGCATTACTCTCCATCCCCACCATTGCCGCTAAGATACGAACTGTCTCCATCATCGAGGTCGCTTGTGCATTAAGCTCTTCGGCAGCCGCAGCCGCTTCTTCGGAGTTGGCGGCAACTTGTTGGGTTACTTGGTCTACTTGTCCCATCGCCTGATTGATTTGTCCCATACCTTCGGCTTGTTCTTTTCCGGCAATAGCGATTTCACCGATCAGGTCGGAAACTTTTTTAGACTGTTCGACGATCTCTTGGAACGATGTATGGGTTGCAAGGGCAATTTGGTTCCCCTCTTTGATTTGACTTACTACCTCTTCGATGATATCGGAGGTCTCTTTCGCAGCCGACGCGGCACGTTGGGCAAGGTTACGAACTTCGTCCGCAACCACGGCAAATCCTAGACCGTGTTCACCCGCTCGGGCTGCTTCAACCGCTGCATTGAGTGCCAAAAGGTTGGTTTGGAATGCGATTTGATCGATGGTTTTGATGATTCCTGAGATTTTAGCTGCCGATTCGGTGATGGCGTGCATGGAGTGAGAGAGTTGTTCCCCTTTTTCATATCCTGCTCGGGCTGAATCGTTTGCGTTCTTCGCCAAAATATCGGCTTGACGCGCATTGTCGGTGTTTTGGGTGTTGATCGCGGTGGACTCTTCGAGGGTTGCACTGACCTCTTCAACGCTGGAAGCCTGTTCGCTTGCCCCTTGTGCCAAAGACGATGACGATGAAGCTACCTGATCCGAAGCCGAGGTGATCTGCATCGCACCATCACGAATAGAAGTAACGCTTGCCGTAATCGAACGGGTGATAGAGCGGATCAATGCCCATGCCAAAAGAAGCGCAAAGACGATTGAAAGAATCGCAATCGTCATAAACATCTGTTTAAAAGAAGACGATTGTTCTGTAGCGTTTTTGCTGATTTCACTAATTTCATCTCTATTAAGATCATAAATTTTTTGAATTCCATCAAGCATATTGGTACGCGAAGCACGCATCTCATCGATTTGCTCCCCCATCGTGACAAAACGAGCTGCGATTTCAGCCGGATCGCTTGCTTTTGCTAATGTATCTACAGACTGTTTAAATTTTTCGCTCTGCTCGCGCCATGATTTATATTCACCCTGAATCTTCTCATATACTTTAGTCTCTTCGGGTGCTTTACTCACCGCTTCATAATCTTTTATACCGCTGTCAATCCGTTCAAATCCCTCAGCCATTTTTTCAGATGCATCGACCATTTTAGACTGCATTTTAGGATCGCCTTGAAGCCCACGAACACGGTTTTGCTGAATCGCAACATTTTGCGCTCCGTTACGAATCCGACCGACACTGAGCACACTTGGGACACTAACTTCACTGATTTGATAGATATCGGATTGCCATCCGTCCGTCGCTTTAAATCCTAAAACTCCAAGGATGATCATCGCCGTAACCATTAACCCCGTTAGCAATATCAGCTTTGTTTGTAATATCATATTTTCCAACCAATTCATCTTATTCTCCTGTTTGGGTTTGCGTTTTTTGAATCTGTTCAAGACTAATCAGTTCATCCGCTTCAAAGAGCTTCAAAACATCCAATATCATTACGACGTTATCATTCATCTGTGCCATTGAACAGATAAAATCGGTATCAATGTTGTTGCCGAATTTCGGCGGTTCACTCAGGGCGGCACTGTCGATACTCGCCACCTCTTCGACACGATCAACGATAAAGCCGATATTGACTTTATCCACTTCGACAATAACGATCGCCGTGTGCATGTCCTCTTCTTTGCTCTCCATACCAAAACGAAGACGTGTATCGACAACAGGGATGATTGAGCCGCGCAGATTGATCACTCCGCGCATGTACTCAGGAGTTTTGGGAACGTTGGTCACCTTCATAATCGCAATGATCTCTTTGATCCGGTCGATCGCGATGCCGTATTGTTCCTCACCCAGAAAGAACGTCAGATACCGTTCTCGTCTGGATTGGGCTGTATTTTGTTCCAT
>DATDUY010000040.1:0-3736 GCA_035290165.1 Sulfuricurvum sp.
CAATCCATGCCCGACATTACACAACCTCACTTAATTCTTTTTCTTTTAGCTGACCGCACGCCGCACTGATATCCAGCCCTTTGGAGTCACGAATGGTGCAGAGTACTCCGTGTTTGATCAGATACTCCTGAAATGCCACCATATCCGCGCGTGTCGGACGCTGATAATCAGACCCCTCATACGGGTTAAAAAATATCAGATTCACTTTCGCCTTGATCCCATGAAGAAGCTTGACCAATTTTTTTGCCGAGATCAAATCGTCATTTTTATTTTTGATGACGAGATACTCAAACATTACCCGTTTACGGGTATCGATCGGAAACCGTTTCACCGCATCAATGATCGAAGCGATGTTATACGCTTTGTTCATCGGAATCAGCTCTGTTCGCAGTTCATCATCAACCGCATGGAGCGAAATAGCAATGTGAACCCCCAAATCCATCTCACCCAGTTTGTCGATCTTTGAGCTCAACCCGCTGGTAGAAACGGTTTGACGTTTGCCCGAAATAGACAATCCTTCTTCGTCTTTAAAAATGGTGATTGCTTTGGCGAGATTGTCCAAGTTATCAAGCGGCTCCCCCATCCCCATATAGACAATGTTAAGTCGGCGATGTGCGGCAAGATTGTTATCCATCTTCACCGCCAATACCTGCGCAACGATTTCCCCCGCGCTCAGATCACGGGTAAAACCCCCTTTGGCGGTGAGACAAAACGAACATCCCACTTTGCACCCCACCTGTGTCGAGACACACACCGTAAAGCGCGCTTCGTGTTCGATATTCCCCTCATCGTCGATGGATTCATCTTTCATCTTGAGCCACACTGTCTCGACCGTTTTTCCATCACTCAGTTCAAAAAGGTATTTGATCGTCCCATCGGTGGAACACTCTTTACGAGCAATTTTGAGAGGCATGATCTCATAGTCACGTTCCAGCTCTTCGCGCATCGCTTTGGGGAGATTCGCCATCATTTCAAAACTTGTCGCATACTGGTGATAGATCCAGCTCCAAATTTGTTTGGCACGAAACGAGGGCTTAACCATCCCCGAAAGTTCGGCTTTGGTGTAATCCAAAATACATTTTTTACCCATGGATTAACCCTTTTTCTTTTAAATGCTCACGCAACAGTACTTTGGCAAACCCGTGATTGGCGATAAAGTCGCGGTGAGCGTTTGCGTCGCAGTAGTTCGTGATACAAAACACTCCACCCGCAGGAATACCGAAAACCTGTGCCACCCGCATCACGCTGAAAAACTCCATATTCTCAATCCCCATCCCTAGTGCTCTCATTTGCACCATTGCACGCTCACTCGTCGTGATGTAGTTCGAAGAGTTTACAATAACATCTTTGATCGCTTCCGTTTGTGCCGAAACGACGTTATCGATCGGCGTATAGGCACTTTTATCCAAAAACCCTAACTCGATGTTAGCTGCCGTTTTGGATTCGATGATGTCGTTGATTTTAGGTTCGCCGTAACTTCCCGCACTCCCCACGAAAAGGAGAAATTCGGGTTTGTGAACCAAACAATGACGGGTCAAATTGATCGCACTGTCAATCAGTCCTACCCCGATGGGAGTCGCAAAATCAAACGTTTCATTATTGCCGGCACAAAGAATCATAACCGTACCGGAATCCCGTTCGCCGATAGATAGCGTTTGAGATCCATAATGTCGATCTCTTTGTAGTGGAAGATACTCGCTGCCAGTGCCGCATCGGCACCGTGCTCAAACGCCTCTTTGATATGTTCCATCGTCCCCGCACCGCCGCTGGCGATAACGGGAACATTCACAGCACGACTGATTTGCTCGGTGATGGAGAGATCAAACCCCGCTTTAGTACCGTCGGCGTCCATCGAGGTGAGAAGAATCTCTCCCGCTCCGCGATCGACCACCTCTTTCGCCCATTCTAACGCATTGATCCCCGTATCGACCCGACCGCCGTTGAGATAGACGTTGTATTGATCGCCCGTGCGCTTCACATCGATAGCAACAACTATACACTGTGAGCCGAACCGTTTAGCCCCTTCATTGATAAACTCTGGACGTTTGATCGCCGCAGAGTTGATACTCACTTTGTCACACCCGACCGCAAGGAGGCGGTAAATATCATCGAGTACCCGTATCCCACCGCCGACGGTAAGGGGGATAAAAACTTCTTTCGCCACCTGCTCGACGATATGAACGATCGTGTCACGCTCTTCGTGAGATGCGGTAATATCGAGGAATGTAAGCTCGTCCGCCCCCTCTTCGTTGTACCGCTTTGCTACCTCGACGGGATCACCCGCATCTTTGAGCCCGACGAAATTGACACCCTTAACAACCCGACCGTCTTTGACATCGAGGCACGGAATAATCCGTTTTGCAAAAAAATTATCCATTTATAACCTTGAATACTATCGTTATGTAAGTATAACTTCGATTACCAAAAGTAACGATAAAGGGGGGCAATTTATTTTTTAATAGGTGATTTACTCTTTATTGGGTACAATAGTTGTAATGCAACAAGATCGTGCCAAAATTGCCAAAAAGAAATTTGGCCAAAATTTTCTAAAAGATGAAGCTGTTTTAGCTCAAATCATCCAATCGATGCCCGTTACGTCTCATCGTATCGCTGAAATCGGGCCTGGGTTAGGTGATTTAACTAAGTATTTAGTTGATGTCAAAAGTGTTACCGCTTTTGAGGTCGATACCGACTTGTGCAAGCATTTGAAGCACCAATTTGCCGATGCTATCAATACCAATACTCTTGAGCTCCGTTGCGGAGATGTGTTAGAGCATTGGAAGAGTGAGCTTTTGGATGAACCGTACGATTTAGTGGCAAATTTGCCCTATTACATCGCGACCAATATCATCCTAAAAGCCCTCGCCGATCCGGCGTGCCGAAACTTGCTTGTCATGATACAGCGTGAAGTGGCGGAAAAATTTTCTGCCGCACCTGGAGAGAGAGCTTTTGGAGCGCTCAGTGTGATTACACAGAGTGTAGGTGAGGCGGAGATCGTGTTACACGTTCCCCCAACCGCATTCGAGCCAGCTCCCAAAGTCGATTCGTGCGTACTGCTCATATCTAAACGCACAAATCGTAATGATGAAGGGTTTGAAGAATTTTTACGAGCGGCCTTTACACAGCCCCGTAAAACCCTCCACAAAAATCTCTCCTCACGCTATGATGGAAATTCTTTGGCTGAAGCTTACGAAACGCTTGAGCTGGAGCGATCCATCCGACCTCATCAGCTTGACACCTCTGACTTTCACCGGCTCTACACCCTTATAAAATAACCTTTTTAGGGCATTTTAGAGCATTCAACTATATAAAAATATTATATTGCGCTTTTTGTAGCGTATAAAAGGAAATAGTATGTCCGATGAACAAACAGAATCACCAGCACAACCCCAAGGTGAAAATCGTCAGCGCCGCAACAACCGTCGCCCTTTTCGTAGCCGAAATACGAATGCTCCCGTAGGTGCAGAGGGGACAACTAACGAACGTCCTAATGCTGAGCCGCGCGAAGATAATCGCCCTCCGCGCACTGACAACCGTCCGCCTCGCACCGACAACCGTCCTCCGCGTCAAGATAATCGCCCTCCGCGCACTGACAACCGTCCTCCGCGTCAAGACAATCGCCCTCCGCGCACCGATCGCCCAGAGGGTGCAGAAAACAATGCTGTCGATGCTGAACCGAATCGCGGTGGTCGTGATCGCGGTCGCGGTGGACGTCGCGGAAGTCCTAGCACACCGA
>DATDUY010000041.1:0-3576 GCA_035290165.1 Sulfuricurvum sp.
GATTTAAGTCTGTATGTTATTAACGTTTCAAGCTATTCGTTGTTGCAAGCATTTCATCACTGGTAGTAATAACTTTGGAGTTGGCATCATACGCGCGCTGTCCCGTAATCAAATCGGTGAGCTCGACAACCAATTGAACGTTTGAAAGTTCTACGAACCCTTGACGAATATTCCCTAATCCGTCAACTCCGGGAGTCCCCTCGACCGGCTGACCCGAACTGTCGGTTTCCACAAAAAGATTATCCCCCATCGCATGCAATCCCGCCGGATTGATAAAGTTAGTCAATGAAATCTGTCCCACTTGCGTTGCTTGTGCCTGACCGGATTGGGTAACACTGACGATACCGTCGGTTCCGATACTGATGTTGATAGAATCTTCAGTGATAACGACTTCAGGAACCAATTTATAGCCGTCTGAATTGACGATTGTACCGTTTTCATCAATTTTAAAAGAGCCGTTACGGGTATACACTTCGGTTCCGTTAGGGAGTTCAAGTTTGAAGAACCCTTTTCCTGTAATTGCTGTATCTAGCGTGTTGTCCGTTTGTTTGAGACTTCCCTCAGTAAAGATTTTATTGATCGCGGTAGGACGTACCCCAAGACCCACTTCAATCCCTGTCGGAGATTTGGTCGTGTCACTGGTAGAAGTTCCCGCATACGTCATAACTTTATACATCAAATCGGCAAATTCAGCACGGGATTTTTTATACCCCATGGTGTTAACGTTGGCAATATTATTCGCCGTCGTATCGATCTGAGTTTGCATTGCCAGCATCCCGGTAGAGCTGGTATAGAGTGATTGCATCATAGTATTATCTCCTTATCTTATCGACGTGTAACTGCGAGTTTTTCAATCGCGTCTTTATTTAGATCATTCATTTGTGAATCCATCGCTTTTTGATACATACCGACAAGACGGTTTGCTTCAACCAACGCAATCATCTCATTGACGGCATTAACATTGCTTTTTTCCACAAATCCCTGCATAACGCTTCCGCTTTCAGCTAACGGAGTCAGCGGATCGGCAGGATCGGGAATATAGAGGTTTTCACCCTCTTTATTGATTGCTCGAAGATTTTGAGGTTCAATCACTAAAAGTTTCTTATTGGCTACCATTTGTGTAGTTCCCGGAACATTGGTAGAGACTTGACCGTTTTTATCGATGGTGATAACACTGTCTTGCGGGGTGAACGTAATCGGAGTTTTATCAGCAGAAAGAACAGCGTGTCCTTGTTTATTAACCAATTTTCCCTCATCGTCGATCGTAAAAATACCGTCGCGCGTTAAACGAACCCCCTGCGGTGTCTGAACTGCAAAAAACTGCCCCTCTTTTGAGAGTGCCATATCAAAGGTGTTATCGGTTCGCTGCAATGAACCCAGACTGTGATCGGTATATGCATCGGTAATTTGCGGAACACGTGAGAGAGAACGGTTAAAATACTGCGCCGCTTCTTCGGTATTATTCGCAATCGGAAGCTCACTTTGCACGGTTTTGAACAAGCGCGCAAAATCTCCCGTAATCAACTGATCCCGTTTGTATCCCGCAGTATTGGCATTCGCGAGATTGGAAGCGATCGTATCCATACGATTAAACTGCGCTACCATTCCCCCTGTTGCCGCATAATATCCGGTCTGCATTTATCATCCTTGTGGAGTATTGAGACTTTGATAGCAACAAGTGTTCCATTCTGCACAAATGAGAAATATAAATACGGTAGAAAGCAATTTAAGAAAGATTTCGGTATAATCCTCCTCTTTTTAACGTTAAGGGAGTCCTCCTCGTATGAGTGTCAAAGATCTAAATAAACATCTCGAAACCCTATTTACCGAACATAAATCCAAAAATTGTCTCACGTATGAAACAATTGTCGATCCTTTTGACAAGCAACCTACCCTTGCACAAGCAAAAAACATCCTTAAATTGGCTCAGAAACACAAAATCTGCCTCTTTACCTCTTCTGAGCATGCCAAAATGCTCAATCAGCAAGAAGCTGCCGCCAAGCGTGCCGCTCAGCTGAAATACATCGAAGAAGCAAGCGGTGATGAATTTGATATTCTCAAACAACACGAACTCCTTGAGTGGTCGCGTTCTGATTCTCCCGTACGTATGTACCTGCGTGAAATGGGTCAAATTCCCCTTCTTACTAAAGAAGAGGAAGTTGAAATTTCCAAACGTATGGAGATGGGTGAGGGAATTATCATCGATGCAATCTGCTCGGTTCCCTACCTAATCGATTTTATCCTCGATTACAAAGATCCCCTTATCAACCGTGAACGTCGTGTCAAAGAGCTTTTCAAAAGTTTTGAAGAAGCTGAAGAAGAAGAGAGCGATGACGATAGCGATGATGATGCTGATGAAGAAGAAACAAATGAAAAAGCCCCATCGCTCAAAGATAAAAAACGGGTAGAAAAAGTCGTCACCTCGTTTAAAGCGCTTGAAAAAGCAAAAAAAGAGTGGGTAAAAGCGACAGAGAAAATGCTAGAAGAGTGCTCGATTGAGGAGATGGATGCCGATTACGTCCTCTTCTTTCTCAATGTCAGCTTCAAGAAAAAAATGCTCAAAGAGGCATTGTTGGATCTCGGGCCAACCTCGAAACTCATCAATGAACTTGTCCGTTCTATGGAGACGGCATTGCGCAGTGATGAAGGATTTGATCGCGAACTGAAACGTCTTGAGTACAAGCTTCCTCTCTTTAACGATCAGCTCAAAAAGAATCACACGTTGATTTTGAATAAAATTTGCGAACTTACCAAAGAAGAGATTTCGACCAAAGTTCCTGAAGCAACGATGGTCAGCACCTATATGGAGATCAAGAAACTGATCCAAACCAAAGAGGCGTCCAAAGGGGGCTTCAATATGGAGCCGGACAAACTGGCCGATATTTTGGAGCAGATCAAACGGGGTAAAAATATCTCCGAAGTTTCCAAAACCCGTATGGCGAAATCGAATCTTCGTCTCGTTGTCTCCATCGCGAAACGCTACACCAACCGTGGTCTCCCATTCCTCGATTTGATCCAAGAGGGGAACATCGGATTGATGAAAGCGGTCGATAAGTTCGAGTACCAAAAAGGGTATAAATTCTCAACCTATGCAACATGGTGGATCCGTCAAGCGATCAGCCGTGCTATCGCCGATCAGGCACGTACCATCCGTATCCCGATCCATATGATCGAGACGATCAACCGCATTAATAAAATTATGCGCAAACATCTCCAAGAGCACGGAAAAGAGCCGGATGTCGAAACCATCGCGGAAGAAGTCGGTCTCTCTGTAGAGAAAGTCAAAAACGTTATCAAAATCACGAAAGAGCCGATCTCTCTCGAAGCTCCGATCGGAAATGAAGAAGACGGACGTTTCGGTGATTTCATCGAAGACAAAATGTCAATCTCTCCAAGTGACGCGATCTTGAAAGACGATTTGAAAGTACAAATCGAAAGTGTTTTAGAACAGCTCAATGAACGTGAAAAAGCGGTTATTAAAATGCGTTTCGGGATTATGGACGATGAGAGTGACCGTACTCTTGAAGAGATCGGTAAAGAGCTCAACGTTACCCGTGAACGTGTCCGTCAAATCGA
>DATDUY010000042.1:0-2504 GCA_035290165.1 Sulfuricurvum sp.
ACTTTTTCTGATTTCCGGTACAGCGTATCGTGCAGAACATTTTAATACACCGATCGATAACGAGATTCTCTCACAGCTCACTGTGCTAAAAGGGTTTGATCAGCTTGTCTATCTAAGTGCAACCGAGCCGAAACTGGACAAGATACAAGAATCCCTCAGTAACGTAAGCGGCGGTGTTTATCCCCCACAGACCCATTTCTATCTCGGTCTCAATGCCTTAAAATTCAACCGTACCGATAATGCACTCTTTCATTTCCAAGAAGCAAAACGCAAAGCATACTCTCCGATTGAGCGGGACAAAAACAGTTTTTGGATCTATCGCATTACGCAAGATGATGCGATACTGCAAGAGCTAAGCGAGAGTCTTGATATCAATATGTACACACTGTGGGCAAGAGAGAAACTCGGTGTTGAGACCCAAAACTATTTCACAACGTTGCCGACACCGGATAAAGGGGGATTTAAGGGAGATAATCCGTTTGAATGGAATGCCCTGCACCAAGAGCTTGTTGCTACCCCTCCCGAAAAACTTTATGAGATTGTAGAACGGTACGACGGAGAAGATTCCCTTGCGGTGCAAGCCTATATGATTGAGCGTGTTTACGGGCAATATATTCACAATTATACGATGCCGTACGATCAGTATATGAGTACACTCTCCACCGATCAAAAAGCGATGATGTATGCCCTCATGCGTCAAGAAACCCGAATGATTCCGGGGCTGATTTCCCGCTCATTCGCCCTGGGGTTAATGCAGATAATGCCCTTTAACGTCGATTCTATCTCTAAAATCCACTCTTTAAAAATCAAATCGTATGATGATATGTTTAATCCGCAATTCAGTATCGCCTATTCGATTGAGCATATGAAGCACATCGAAAGTACCCTTTACAACCCGGTATTGATGGCGTATGCTTATAACGGAGGTATCGGTTTTACCAAACGGTTATTACTAAACGGCAGCTATTTCAATGCGGGTGAGCATGAACCGTTTATGAGTATGGAACTGGTAGCCAATGCAGAGAGCCGTGAGTATGGCAAGAAGGTTCTTGCCAATTATGTAATGTATAAGAAGATTTTAGGGGAGAGTGTTTCGATATCAGCTATTTTTGATACTTTAACACAACCTTCCCAGTCTGATTATTTTCGAGCTGAAGAGCTAAAGAAGTATTCTCATCCGAATCAAAGCGAATAAAATAGTACCGATTCCAATTATTTTGGATCGGCATAAACGAACGTCTCGGATCTTTCTCATCAAGAGGCTCGATAAGGGTCGCCTTTTTACCGTTTAGACGCAACTCATAGCCGTTAGATTCTAACTCTCTTACTTTGAGCGTTCGGTTATCTTTTTCAAAATAGACCGATACGACAAAATTTTCACCTTCATTATAGTTGATCGGATCTGTTTTGTTGAGATATAAAGAAGAAAAAATAGCTTTGGTCTCTAAAGAGAGGACGATTGATCCGCTGCGTAGCTGTTCCACGGCACGTTCATGCGTCTCATCCATTTTAAAAAGGTCAAATGCACTCTTTTGCGCACAACCGCTAAAAGCCAATAAAGCAGATATCGCTATCCATGAAATACGCATCTCAATCCTTTTGCATCGTATAATCGTTATTATACGTCAACTCCCCTTAACTGATTTCTATAATGAAAATGCAAAGATATTTTCAAATTTTATCGGGCGCTCTATACCGTAACACATATGGATAAAAGACCCTTTTTGTTGGAAATGGTATTTTTCAAACAACGCGACCGCATTTGCATTCCCTAGCGGGACATCGGCAAGCACTTTTTTGAGTCCTCTAAAATAGAGAACTCCCTGCATCATCTTCTCCGCTTCATCTTCAAACCCTGCCCTGCATTGCCAAGGTCCGAGGTAAACACCGCGTGCATTAATGACACTGGAGTGTTGAAACGAGTTCGGAAGTGCAAATTTAAGAGAACTGTTCCGCTCCATCTCATCCATCATAAAATGCATTCGATCTTCACCGAAGGTTTCCAAATCGATTTTACGTATGGTGGCATCGAAATTGCCGCCGTCAAGCTCTTTGGCTTGCGCATTGGTAAAGCTAAAAGGGGGGACTTTTCCGACATTTAAAAACCGCCCTACTTCCATCACCGACTTAAATCCATACCCTTTAAAAAACGGCTCCAGTGCAGGATGAGCGTGTAAATAGAGTGAGGGGTGTTCCTCTTTTAATGCATCGAACAACGTATTAAAAAGGCGTTTTCCTATCCCTTGTTTTTGGTAACTCGGTTTCACCATAAAATATTTAATCATCGCCGTTGTCTCAAACTCTATCGCCATCACAGCACCGACCAAAACACCCTCTTCATACGCACCGTAGCACAAATGAGGAGAGTGCATCATCATTAACTTGACATGATAACCGTCCAGCAGCCATCCCGTCTCTTCGGCAATTTTGGTCAGTTCTGCCACATCAGCGTATTTAAGCCACCCTATAAACATACTGCATCCTGATAAAGGGATTTAAGTTCC
>DATDUY010000043.1:0-2513 GCA_035290165.1 Sulfuricurvum sp.
ATACTTTTAAATCCGTATTTCCACGGGACTACCAAACGGATCGGTGCCCCGTTTTGCGGCATCAGCTCTTTTCCGTATAGACCTACCGCTAAGATTGTAAGCGGATGCATCGCCTCATCAATCCGAAGCCCTTCACGGTAAGGAAACGGAATAGTACCAAAACTTTGTTTTTGTCCGGGAAATTGCGCAGGGTCAAATAGCGTCTCAAACTCAACATATTTGGCTTTTGAGGTTAATCCGGCAGCTTTTAACAATGAGGCAAGGGGAAAACCGACCCACGGTATGACCATAGCCCACCCCTCGACACATCGGAGGCGATAAATTCGCTCTTCCAAAGGGATTTTTTTAATAATCGTATCGATATCAAGCGTCTGCGGCTTTTGCACCTCTCCTCCGATAGCGAGTGTCCACGGGCGGGATTTAAAATGTTTTGAAAGCTTGGCAGGTCCCTCTTTATCAACAGAAAACTCATAAAAATTATTGTAGGAGGTCACCAGATCAAAAGGGGTCAATTCCAGTGAACTTTTCTTTTTTTGGAAAGCCAAAGCAGCTGAAAGGGGAGAAGCCATTGTCAAAACAGTAGCTGAAACGGTAAGTTTCATGAGTGCTCTGCGTTCATGATAGACCGACTCGGAAGTAATCTCAGAGGAAGAGATTAAATCATAATTGTTACGTATAAGCATGACACAACTCCCATAAGCTATAATTACACTAATATTATCCAAGGGTAGGTAAATGAACAAGAAACTTCACATCGTGTCACTGGGGTGTACCAAAAATCTCGTCGATACTGAGGTGATGTTGGGGCGGCTCAAAGATTTCGAGATGACCGATGAGAGCACTGAAGCAGACGTTATCATCGTCAATACCTGCGGATTTATCGATGCGGCGAAACAAGAGTCACTCAATACGATTTTTAACCTTGATGCGGGACGTAAAAGCGACTCCGTTCTCGTCATGGCAGGATGTCTCTCTGAGCGCTACAAAGAGGAACTCGCTCAGGAACTCAAAGAGGTCGATATTTTTACCGGTGTCGGCGATTACGACAAAATCGATGAGCTTCTCGCCGCCAAACAAAGCCGCTTTACCCCTGAGGTCTATCTGATCGACGGTGCAGAGCGGGTCGTGACGGGTTCCACCTACCATGCTTATGTCAAACTCTCCGAGGGGTGCAATCAAGTGTGCAGTTTCTGCGCCATCCCCTCGTTCAAAGGGAAACTCCATTCGCGTGATTTAGAGAGCATCGCCCGTGAAGTAGAAGGACTGGTTGCTAAAGGATATTATGATTTTAGCTTCGTATCCCAAGACTCTAGCTCGTATCTGCGGGATCAAAATACGCAAGACGGCCTTATTCACCTCATCAAACGGATCGAACTGATAGATGGGGTAAAAAGCGCTCGGATTTTGTATCTCTACCCTTCGACCACAACGTTAAAACTGATCAAAACCATCGGTGATTCGAAAGTATTCCATAACTATTTCGATATGCCGATACAACACATCAACGACGATATGCTTCGCATTATGAAAAGAGGATTCGGAAAAGCCAAAACCCTCGAACTCCTCAATGCGATGAAAGCCCTTCCTAACGCCTTTATCCGCACCAGCTTCATCGTCGGTCATCCGCAAGAGTCTGAGGCTATGTTCGATGAGATGGCGGAATTTGCAGAGAGTTTCGGATTTGATCGTCTCAACGTTTTCAGCTACTCCGACGAAGAAGGGACGAGTGCCTATACGATGGAGGAAAAAATCGCTCCCAAAGTGATCAACGCCCGCGCTAAAAAGCTAGGGCAAATCGCTTCCGATGTCGAAGTTGTGAGTCTGCAAAAACTCGTTGGTCAAGAAATTTCTCTCATCATAGACGGTGAAAGTGACGAACACGAATTCCTCCTAAGCGCACGCGCGCTCAACTGGGCACCCGATGTAGACGGCGAAATCTACGTCAACGACCGCGAAGTAGAAGGGGAACTGAGTTTCGGTAAAATTTACCGTGCCCGTATCACTGAACTTGCACAAACACGCCCTTTGGCGACCGTAACGGGAAATGTCTGAACTCCTCCATCTTGATCTTCTAAAAGAGGGGAGAGTTCTCCTCGCCTTCTCCGGCGGGGTCGATTCAACCGCCCTCTTCCATCTTCTCCTTGAGCATAACATCCCGTTTGATATCGCCCATGTCAACTACCACACCCGAGTTTCCAGCGATGCCGAAGAGCAAAGTGCACTAGAACTTGCCCAAAAACACTCCCTCCAATGCTATGTCCACTCCTGCCGATTGGGAGGGGTAAACTTCGAGCATCGCGCACGCGAAGAGCGCTACAAATTTTTCGGTTATTTGATGAAAAAGCACGCCTACACCTATCTCCTCACTGCTCATCAGCTCAATGATCGTCTAGAGTGGCTGATGATGCAGATGTGCCGTGGATCAGGTCTGCCGGAGATGTTGGGAATCCGTTCCCATGATCGACGCGAGGGGATCGAGATACTGCGCCCTCTTCTAGAGTGGGATAGAGACT
>DATDUY010000044.1:0-2843 GCA_035290165.1 Sulfuricurvum sp.
TGTAAGCTCTCTTAAGCAACACAGATTCGGTTTCTCCCCTCTTCTTTTGCTCTATAGAGTGCGCTGTCCGCACGACCTACCACATTTTCAATCCGATCCCCTTCACGGCTTTCGCTGATTCCGAAACTGCACGTCAATGTATGAATATGGGGGAAATCGTAATTCTCAATAACCGATTGAATTTTCTCTGCCAACTGTTGTCCCCCTAGCGCATCGGTTTCGGGACAAAGAATCATAAACTCTTCTCCCCCCCATCGTCCGAGGATATCGATAGTACGGATGTTGTCACTGAGCAATCTAGCAAGTGCAACCAATGTTTTATCCCCAATCAAATGACCATAGGTATCGTTGACCCGTTTAAAATAATCAAGATCTAAAATAATGACCGAAAACATCCGCCCGGTACGTTCATAAAACTGATAATATTCAAGTAACTTTTCATCCAAACGGATACGGTTCGCCAAACCTGTCAACGGGTCGGTTGTCGCCATTTTCAAAAGCCGCTTATGATATTTTCCCATTTCAAACTGGCGATAGATAAAAACCGAGATGATAAAAAAAGCTAACAGAGCGACGACATAAACCCACGTATAATCAACTCTATCCTCATACGTTACCGCAATATAACGATTCAAAATTCTTTGACGCTCCGCAACCGTAATCGAATCGATCGCTTTATCCACAATTGTTTTGAGTTCAGGATAGTCGTTTCGTATCATCATCCGAACGTCAAAATCAAATTCGGTGGTTCCCGAAATTTTTAGATTTACCTGGTGATCGGCATTGATAAGATAGGCAACAACGGGAAGAATATCGACCACGGCATCAACACGACCGGAAGCGAGAAGTTTAAGCCCCTCACGGGTATCTTCAACCCCGACAATTGTAATATTCGGGTAATTTGCACCGATTGATTCTGCGACACTGTACCCTTCAGTGATCGCAATACGTTTTCCCTCCAATGCTTTGAGCCCGGGGATAAAATCTATCGTTTTTTCAGTGACAATGACATTCGGAAACGACGCATACGGTTTCGAAAAAAGGGCATAAGGCTCTTTATCTTTGGAGATGGATGTCCCTAATGTAATATCGGCGGTTTTTGTTTTAATCGCTTCGAGTACGCCGGACATTGTAGGCAAGGGGACAAAAGCGGTTTGCATTCTCGTTCGTTCACTAATCAGTTTCCAAAAGTCAGCCGCGATCCCCTGAAGCTGCGGATGGTCTCCCTCAGAGAGAAAATTAAAAGGGGCCCACGTCAATGTCGAGGTATAGCGAATCGTATTCATATGTAAAAAAGAGCGTTCATCCACACTCATCAAGACTGATTGATGGGCGGCATCATCATAAACAAACCCTTCTAACCGTTTTTCATTTTGCTCAATGCCCATCACTTTATAAATATCTGAAATACGTCGAAATTTTTCAACCGTTATCGATCCTAGCGACTGATTTCCTCGATACGCCAATGTTTTAAGCACCTCTCCCTCATACATAAGAGACTCTAATGATTTATTTTGTCCGTTGTAGCGTTCCCGTATAAGCTGTGCCGTTTCAGGGATATGCTCAAATGCATATTCCCACCCTTTAAGGGTCGCATCGACAAAAGCGCGTACTCTCTTCGGATGCTCCCGAACTTCACTTTCAGTCGTGAAAAGTATATCGCTGTAAAAATCAAAACCGTACGCTTCAGGACTGATAGCATTGGTCTCTATCCCTTTTTCTTTTAGAACAAACGGCTCATTAGAGATATAACACGCCATCACATCGGTTTTACCGTTGGCGATATCGATCGGATTATAACTGTGCTCTATCACTTTTATTTGATCCAGTCTAATACCTTGTGAATTAAGCATTGCGCGAACCGAAATCGTATCTTGGAAATCTGAGGTCATCATAACCCGCTTCCCGATCAAATCCCGTGGAGTTTTAATATCAGCTGACTTTTGTGAGAGGAGAATAAAGGGGGAGCTTTGAAAAATTGCACTCAAGGCAACAATATCTTTTCCCGCCATCCGATCATTCAGCAAGGAGGATCTGCCGATTCCATACGTACTTCTTCCCGCCATCACTTCATCAACAGAGAGTTTTTTAGGATCAAACTTTTGGAGAGTGACCTCCAAACCGGCGTCACGGTAAAATCCTCTCTCTTTGGCAATATAATAGCCTGCAAACTGAAACTGATCCGCCCACTGTAACTGCACCGAAACTTTTTCCATTGGCGGCTGCGCATAAAGGGCAGTAAAACAGAATAAAAATAAAATTAAATACTGTTTCATCATATCCCTCTCTTAATTAATCTCATAATAGGGTCTCTTCCTTTAAAAACCCCTTTGAGGATGGGTTTTTGGTATAATGGCGCAATTTATTTTGATGGGACTGTTATGATTACGTTCGGTGATATGCTTTTAAAACTTCAACAATTTTGGAACGACCAAGGGTGCGCGATTGTCCAACCCTATGACATTGCCGCCGGTGCCGGAACTTTTCACCCCGCAACGTTTCTCCGCTCACTCGACTCAAAACCGTGGTCGGTTGCCTATGTCGCTCCAAGCCGTCGCCCGACAGACGGACGCTACGGCGAAAATCCAAACCGTTTGGGAAGCTATTATCAGTTTCAAGTATTGATCAAACCAAGCCCTGAAAATATCCAAGAGTTGTATCTCAAAAGTTTAGAATATCTGGGACTTAATCTCAAAGATCACGATATCCGCTTTGTCGAAGACAACTGGGAATCTCCGACCCTCGGAGCATGGGGATTGGGCTGGGAAGTATGGCTCAACGGTATGGAAGTGACTCAGTTTACCTATTTTCAGCAAGTAGGCGGTGTAGCTTGTGATCCGGTG
>DATDUY010000045.1:0-9645 GCA_035290165.1 Sulfuricurvum sp.
AAAGACGCCGTTTACATCGATCTCGTCCATTTGGGTAAAGAGAAAATCATGGAGCGCCTGCCGGAGCTTCGTGACCTCGCGATCACTTTCCTAGGGTTAGATATGATCAAAGAGCCGATTTTGATCTCGGCGACAGCCCACTACTCCATGGGCGGTATTCCGATGGATAAACACGGACATGTTCGCAAAAACAACTCAGAATTCGTCGAAGGGTTCTATGCAGCGGGTGAGTGTTCGTGTTCATCTGTCCACGGAGCAAACCGCCTCGGTGCAAACTCGGTACTAGAAGCCTTGTTATTCGGTCGCTTCGTCGGTAAAACGATGGTCAATGAAATCGATACCCTCTCCCTTCATAAAGCGACAGAAGCCGATGCACAACGTATGATCGATGAAATGACTTGGGTATTGACCAATAACGGTCAAGAATCAGTTCCGGCACTTCGTGAAGAGTTACAACAATCGATGAGCGATAATGCGGGTGTTTTCCGAACGGCTGAAACCCTTATCGCACAAATGGGAATTTTGAAAGATTTGCGTAACCGTTATAACAATATCCGTATCGCCGATAAATCAAAAATTTTCAATACCGAACTTCAAGAAGCGATCGAATTCGGTCATATGCTTGATTACTCACTCTTTATTGTTGCCAGTGCCCTGGAGCGTAAAGAGAGCCGTGGAGCACACTTCCGTGAAGATTTCCCGACACGTGATGATGAACAATTCTTGAAACACACCATGGCATACATGGATCAAAACGGTGAAATCAAGCTTGATTACATGGACGTAACCCTCGGTCGCCATGAACTCAAAGCACGATCATATTAAGGGAGAGAGTATGGAGTCGATAAAATCGCAACAAGTAACATTTAAAGTTTTCCGTTTCAATGAAGAGACCGATTATCTTCCTTACTATAATACCTATGTTTTGGATGTAACCCACGAAGAGGTTGTCCTTGATATTCTCAACCGAATTAAATGGGACCATGACGGAAGTCTATCGTACCGTCGCAGCTGCCGTCACGGAATCTGCGGTGTCTGCTCGATCAAAGTCAACGGCAAAGGGATCTTGGCCTGTAAATCACGTCTGTTTGACCTTGTAGAGGTATTCGGTAATGAAATCATCATCGAGCCTCTTAGCACCAAACGTGTTGTAAAAGACCTTATTATCGATAAAAAAGATTTCTGGGACAAACATGCGGCCATCAAGCCCTATTTGGTCAGTGAAATCGAAGAGCATCCGGCGCAGGAATACTTAGTCAGCCCGCACGATGCCGAAAAACTGCTCGAAGCCGATTACTGTATCCAATGCGGTGCATGTCACTATTCATGTCCTGCATTGGCTATCAACGACGAATTCATCGGGCCTGCGGCATTTGCTGCTGCGTACCGGTTCTCTGCCGATGTCCGTGATGAAGCATCTCTTGAGCGCTTAAACGTTGTTAACGAAGAGGCTCAAGGGGTTTGGGATTGTGTCAAATGTATGGAGTGTGCCGAGGTTTGTCCTAAAGATGTCAATCCTATTGAGAAAATCACTAAACTTCATAATATGGTATTTGAAGCGGGGATTGCGAAAAATAACGTCGCAACGCGCCATGCTGTCGGATTCGCCCATTCTATTAATAAGCACGGTCTACTCGATGAAGGTGAACTCGTCCGTTATTCCGAGGGGAATATTGGTGTACTTAAACATGTTCCGGTTGCACTCAAAATGTTTGCTAAAGGTAAAATCGTATTACCATGGAATATGCCAAAAGCCGACAAATTAGATGAGATCAAAAAATTAGTCAAATCTTCATCAACAGTAAAGTTTTAGGGAGTACACGATGGAAAAATTAAAATACGCACTTTTTACCGGTTGTACTGCCAAAGAGAGTACACCGGAACAAATGATGTCAACACTGGCAGTGGCCAATAAACTCGGCATTGAGCTTGTAGAATTGACAGAAGCCTCATGTTGCGGTGCTTCACATCTACAAGATTATGATGACTTTTTATCTTTGGTTTTGAATGCGCGTAACATTGCGTATGCTGAAAAGCACGGTCTCACCATGGTTACCATCTGTAATACGTGTCAACTCAATACAGCTATGACCAAACACCGTCTTGATCATAATGCAGAGCTAAAAGCAAAAGTAAATGCAAAACTCGCAGAAGTTGGATTAGAGTACAAAGGGACTTCACAAATCACCCATTTCTTGTATGCCATCATCGATGATTTTGGTTTGGATAAAATTAAAGAGATGGTCGTAAAACCTTTAAGCCAATTTAACATTGCCCCTTTCTACGGTTGTCACAATATCCGTCCCTCAGAGCTTCAAAACGAAACGCATAAAAGCCCTGAAAGTGCTTATACACCTACTTCACTCGATGATCTTATCGTCGCGTGTGGCGGAGCAAGTGTAGATTATGAAGAAAAAAACAAATGTTGCGGTTTTCATGCTGAACTTCAAGCACCTCGTACTGCCGCAATCCTAACGGGTAATGCGGTTGCCGGTGCGATGGATGCGAATGCGGATTGGATGGTTACACCATGCCCATTGTGTCATCTTAAACTCGATACACAAACGCATCATGCCTCTGTCGCTATTGGTCGTGAAGTCTCTCTTCCCGTACTTCATATGCAACAAATGGTAGGTCTAGCACTCGGTTGTACACCGGATGAACTTGGTCTTAAACACCACGTTACCAAAGTCGATTTCGTATAATTTTTCTTTATTCCCCATTCGGGGAATTCACTTCTTTTAATATAAATAAATTTTATCTTCTATCTTTTAAAACAATGATATACTCTTAAAAGTATCTCGAATGCGGAGAAAAAGAGTGATGCGAAGTGTGAATCTTTCCAAACAGCTTTTTTGGATTATTGCTTCATTTATTATTGCCGCAATACTTTTAATCACGTTATATCTCTATAATCAAACCCAAGTTCTTATCGAAAAAAATGCTCGGAATAAGGCTAAATCACTCGAAACCTACTTTGTCTCCATGCGATATGTGTATCACCATCAATTTTTAAAAAGCGGCTTGGATCTGAATGATTCGACCGTCGGATTTTTGCCCGCACATGCCGCTTCATTTATCAGCAATGAGTTTGAAAAGCGTTCACAAGACGGTATAACCATTCGAAATGTCACTGACCGTCCCCGAAATCTTGTTAATAAAGCCGATGACTACGAAGTGGAAGCAATGCACTATTTTGCCAAGTATCCTGAACGTAAAGAGAACCTCACTTTGATCAAACAGAATAATCAAGAGTATTTCTTTTACAGTGCCCCTTTAAAAATTGAAGCGTACTGTTTACGATGTCATGGAAAAAGAGACGAAGTGCTCCCCTTTATTTCTCGCCGTTACACAGGTGCGTACGATTATAAAGTAGGAGATATCCGTGGGGTTACCAGTATTAAAATTCCTCGTAAGATCATCGCGGATGAAATGCTCTCTATCTTTTGGAAAGAGGCTGTGTTAAGCTGGAGCATCATCCTTTTTCTTTTAGGTTTAATCTATTACGCCATACAACAGATTACCCGCCGAAATGAAGAAACAAAAAAAAGGCTCGAAATCGAAGTCAAAAAACGGACGGCAGAACTAGAGAAAACAGCACTGGAACTTAAAAACGTCAATACCTATCAAGAGCATCTTTACTCCATTTTAAAAACAGTGGCCGACAGCAACCAAGTCCTTATCACCTCTCAATCGCTTGAAGAGTTAATCGAAAAAACAGCTTTGTGCTTAATCGCGAATGACGCCTTTATAAGTGTTAAAATTTCCCTTGCTGAAGAAGATGGATTGCGTGTAAAAGCCTCATACGGTGTAGCGGATGAGTGGCATATCGTTCCGATTGAACAAATAGCATTTGAGCGCAACACCTCCATTATTTTAACCGATTTTGATGACGATATTTCTGAAGAGTGCCGACGTAAAGTCGAAAAATATGGTATTACCGCAGTTTATGCGGCATCACTTCGTAAAGATAAATTTGCGGCACAATCCTTAGGGGTCATTATGATCTGTACATCGCAAAAGGGTGGCTTTACGGCTGAAGAGACCGCCATGATTGATGAACTATCCGGGGATTTAGGATTTGCGATCAACTCATTTTACCAAAAAGAAAATATCGTAAAACTCTCATTTTTCGATCCTTTAACCGAACTCCCCAACAGACGTTTACTAATAGATCGCTTTACTCAGGCAATGCTTGCCGGTTCGCGTACACACCAGTACGGCGGTCTCCTTTTTATTGATTTGGATAATTTCAAAGCGATAAACGATCTAAAAGGTCATATTACGGGGGATGAAGTTCTCAAAGAGATGGGAAAAAGGTTATCGGATGTCCTACGGCAAACGGATACGGTTGCCCGCTTCGGCGGCGATGAGTTTGTCATACTCATCGAAAATATAGGGGAATCCCAAAATGATGCGGCAACGGCGATTCAAATAACCTCAAATAAGATTCTTGAAGTGGCAAAAGAGCCGTTTATTATCGATGATCACCCTTTTTATCTCAGTGCGAGCATCGGTATTGTATTATTTATTGGTCAAAACTCAACCATAGACCAACTCTTCTCGTATGCGGACAGTGCTATGTATGCAGCAAAAAATAGCGGACGAAACACTTCCCGTTTTTATGATTCACTGCTGCAAGAGACGATGGCTGAACATGCCAGACTGACCCATGATCTTAGAGCAGCCATTGCACAAAATGAGCTTTTTGTCGTCTATCAGGAGCAAGTCAATATCCAAGGGGTAACCGAAGGGGTTGAAGCGCTATTGCGATGGGATCATCCCGAGCGCGGGCTCATCCCCCCTTCCCAATTTATCCCTTTGGCGGAAAGATCAGGGATTATCATTGCTTTAGGGGATTGGATTTTCGCAGAAGTAACCAACCAGCTCCATCTTTGGGATAGCGATCCGATAAAACGGGAGTGGCGAATTTCCGTCAATGTCAGTCCAAAACAGTTTGAAGAAGATAACTATATCTCCAAACTCCAAGAGCAGATACATCGTACCCAGAGTGACCCTTCTAAAATACGTCTTGAACTCACCGAGGGGCTATTGATCCATGATACAAAGAAAGCTATGGAAAAAATCCACGACCTTAAAGCCATCGGATTTACCCTCTCCATTGATGATTTTGGCACAGGATATTCAAGTCTCTCTTACCTCAAAAATCTATCGATTGATGAGCTTAAAATCGATCAATCGTTTGTTAGAGCACTCCCTGAAAGCATCTCGGATAAAATTATTATTCAAACGATTATTACCATCGGAAAAACATTCGGGCTTTCCGTAATCGCGGAAGGGGTCGAAACCGTTGAACAATTTGAACTTTTAAGAGACATGGAATGCAGCGCATTTCAAGGGTTCCTTTTCAGCCGTCCGCAGAGAATTGAATATTATAAGAATTAATATTTATTTAATCATTATTCACTTATAGTATTAGTAACGTCATTCAAGGAGTTTTCATGAATAAAAGGTTTCTAATCGGTGCCATTGCGGCTTTAGCATTTAGCTCTGCTCTTTCTGCCAATGAATATGATCTCAAAGACAATATGTACAAACTCAACAATTACATGATGATAATGCAAGCGGGGTTTATCGAAGGGGATAAGCAAAAAGCTCTCAAGGCTGCTGAGTCATTAAGTATAGAAAGCCAAAAGCTATTAGGTAATGAAGCGATGATGAGTAAAATGCTCCCTAAAGAGAAAGCACACAAAGCCCGAATCGCAACAACTTCAGCACATTTGATTACCGATAATGTAGATATTATCAAATCCAGCATGGATAACGTCCGCCGTGATACTGCCCAAAATGCCTATCTCGATATTCAACGCGCCTGTATGCGCTGTCATAACCTCGTACGCGACTGGTAAAAAAAAGATGCGGCGCTCGTCGCATCTTCTCTGTGAGTGTGGCGGAGAATATTATTCGCCGATGTCTTCATTCCAAAGTTTCGGATTTTCTCCTATAAAGCGTCCCATCATATCAATGCAATGATGATCGTTGAGAATATCGAGGGTGACACCGCGTGATGCGAGCATCTCTTCTTCCCCTTGGAAATTATGGTTTTCACCGATAACAACATGCCCAATCCCATACAGCACGATCGCTCCGGAACACATCGGACACGGAGAGAGGGTCGTGTAGAGTATGCACTCTTTATAGATCGAAGCACTTAAGCGCCCCGCATTTTCGAGAGCATCCATTTCACCGTGTAAAATAACACTTCCCTTTTGGATTCGGCGATTATGCCCTCTGCCGATAATCTTGCCCTCATAGACCAGTACCGATCCGATAGGAATTCCACCCTCTTCCAGCCCTTTTTCCGCTTCAAAAATCGCTTCGCGCATAAATGGATCCATTCTTATTGCTCCTCACTGTTTGCTGTATTCAAAACATTTTACACATTACCCTCTAAAAGTCAACATGATAGAATGTCATTTAGTTTTTCTCGTAGAAAGGTCCGTTTGTGAAAGCCAAAACACTTGCCAATATTTTTTATCAGTGGGAAGGGGATATTTTAGTGCTCAATATTTTAGGAACACCCAGCGCCAAAAGAGACGCAATAGGAAAAGTCAAAGGAAATCAGCTCAAAGTAAGCGTCACCGCCGCGCCCGTAGCGGGGAAAGCGACCGATCATATGGTCCGTTTTTTGGCAAAAGAGTTCGGTGTTTCCCCTTCGGACTTTGAAGTGGTGTACGGGCGTATGAATATCCATAAACAGCTTCGGATCAAAGCCCCTAAAGAGCTTCCTTCATCAATAGAATTTCCGCAATAATGCTATCCCTTCTGATCGACACATTACTGCTTTGGTCGAAACGGCTTGATAACCTCTTCGTTACACTCCAGATACGGCCCCTCAAGGAGATCGATGCAGTAAGGAACGGCAGGGAATACGGCGTCCAAACACTCACGGATCGATTTGGGTTTCCCCGGAAGATTGATAATCAGACTTTTGCCTCGGATTCCCGCTGTTTGTCGTGATAAAATCGCCGTAGGAACGTATTTAAGGCTTACCTGACGCATCAACTCACCAAACCCCGGCATCATCTTCTCACAGACATTTTCGGTCGCTTCAGGGGTAACGTCACGCTTCGCAGGACCTGTCCCACCCGTCGTCACCACCAGACAGCACCCTTCACGGTCACACAACTCCATCATCGTCTCTTCAATCGTATCTTGCACATCAGGGATACAACGATACACAATCTCATGCTCTGATTTAAGATAGTCACGCATCGTCTCTTGGATCGCCACCCCTGAAATATCCTCATAAATCCCCGCACTCGCACGGTCTGATGCGGTAATAACACCTATTTTAATCATTGTTTTTCTCCTTTTCTAAATAAATTTTTACTCTTCATTTCAATCTCCCCAAAATTTCCAAAGCATCCATCTCAAACTTGGAAAACGCAAACCACTTTTTGCCCAAATCTTTGAGACTTGCTCCGATGTGATACATTTCCACCCCATCTAGGATGATAAACCTATCGTGAGCGTTTTTGAACTCTAATAGTTCCATGTTTTGGTATTGCGCTTGGTATTTTTGATAGTCTAGTGAGAGTTGCTTGGTGATAGTTTGGGTATAGATTTTTATTTTGAGATTGGGATATTTACTAAAGAGGGTAAAAACACTATCGTCGATATAATTGTCAATCAGTACGACCTCATTTTTTGCACTCTTTAACAAATCGTTTACAAAAGCATACGCATCGTAAATCTGTCCGTCGAAAAATATCCCTTCTTTTGGTTTGACAGTATCATCTTTGATAAGTACTTTCAACTTCCCCATTTGAGATTTTAGTGTTGCTACCTCACTTTCCAAAGATACAAATCGCTCATTTGTAATTTTATCACCATTAATAGCATAACCATTTTGTATGTAGCTTTTGAGTACCGATGTTGCCCATTGTCTAAATCTCACCCCTTTTTGGGATTTAACCCTATAGCCGACAGAGATAATTACATCTAAATTGTAGTATTCGACATTATATGTTTTACCATCTGCGGCAGTTGTCGCAAAATTTGCGACAACTGAAAATTTATCCAATTCACCATCACTAAATACATTACCTATATGCTTTCCAATAGTTTTTACATCTCTACCAAAAAGCTCTGAAATTTGATTTCTATTGAGCCACACCGTTTCATCATTTACAGATACATTGAGTTCTATTTCACCATCGTTATAGATAACCATATCTGATTTAGTTTGATTGTCCATTTATCTAGCTCCCTTGATTTTGAACTGTCGCAAAATTTGCGACAGTTGCTCCATATTCAGCTAAATAACTATCAAACATTACGGCAAGCCCATGGATAGTCTCGATGATAATTAAGTTAGTCATTGATATTACCTAATTGTTTTTTCTCTAAGTGCTTAATTGATAATTGTGTAAGCAAATACGCATAAGATAAAATGTTTTGAGTTAGTATTAGTCTTCTATTATAATCTATTGGCAATACGGGAACATCTTTCACATATAACATAGGATATTTGATTGTAGTTAAATTAATCAAACTTTTATCTTCATATTCTGTAAAATAAAAATCAATAAATTCATCATATTGCTGTACTAATTCTTTCCCATTAATTCCGTTCTGTCGAAACAATTGATTTTTTAAAGCTGTTCTATCAACAAACCCACGCTTATGTACTATTGCATGCCTAAATTCAGAGATAAATTGCATTAAAAATAGGTAATTTGCATGGGGACTACTCTTATCAAAATATTTTAGTAGACTAAATCTTTTTTCAAAAACGTTGATAATACTGTGGGGTTTATCTTTTTTATTTTTTATTTTCTCGAAAAACCAATTTTCATCCATGCTTGCAATATCATTAAGTTGTATCTCCCCATAATCTGAGGCATTCCAAAAATCATGATCCAAATATCCCAAGAGTGCATACAATTTTTCTATAAATTTTTCATACATTTCATAGGCTTCTACTAAAAACCATTGCATTTGCTTGTTAAAATGAAAAAATATATCATCACTTGTTTGTTCAAGTGTTTTTGTTACTTGCAGATCACTTATAATTTTTTCATGTTTATTCAAAATATCAAAATAAACTGGTCTTTTTGATGAATGGAAATCTAGTTTTGAATGCTTCTCTATATGCTCATCAATTTCAGATAAATATCGTTTATAACTTTCCTGAACTATATCTGCATAAAAAGCCAATTTGTGAACATCTTGTTCAAATTCTTCAAATATGCTTTTTATGCGAACTACCATGATTATTTTCCTTCTCTACCCATCATCTCTTCATAAAGTTTAAAGAGATCTCTGATTTTCATGCTACCCATTTCACAGCCCCTCCTGCAAAAAATGGTTTCCTCTTCGGATAGAGATAACGGTGGCGTAGGGGAGGAAAAACTCTCGCGCTCCTGCGACGTCGATCACCTGATCTTCCAGACCCAAATAGACCTCGATACGTATCCCCTTGGCGCGGATCGCCTCTAGCAGTTCAGGTCTCCACTCGAAATAGAGGAGCTCTTGAAGAGATTCACTATCATGGGTTCCTAACGATATCGGTGCTACGGGTGCGGGTGCGAAACAACTCGACAAAAAGTTTTCCAAATAGCGTTCGGCGTCTTTGAAATATCCCCCCATCTGAAGGCGTCTGAACGACTCTTTTTTTGT
>DATDUY010000046.1:0-2483 GCA_035290165.1 Sulfuricurvum sp.
TAATCGAAAAACCGGTTCCCCTAGGATTTGCCGTCCGTCCGGTCGGTGAGAGCTACCGCGAAGGTGAGGTCTTAATTGCGCGTGGAACGAAAATCGGATTTGCCGAAATCGGCGTATTAGCGGGGATTAACCGCGTGATGATCCGCGTTGCACAGCGCCCCCGTGTCGCTATCATCGCGACGGGGAGTGAAATCCTCGATATTGGGGAAAATGCTCGCCACGCGGGACAGATCCGAAGCTCCAACAGCTACACACTCCAAGCCCTCGTCGATTCTCTCGGAGGCGAGAGCGTTCAGATGGGGATTGTCGGGGATGATAAAACGGCGATAATGGAGCGGTTCGAAGAGGCACTCCATTCATCCGATATTATCGTCAGTACGGGCGGGGTGAGTGTCGGCGATTACGATTTTGTCAAACATATCGTCCCGAAACTCGGTGCCGAAGTGATCTTTAAAGGGGTCAATATCAAACCGGGTCAGCATGTGATGGTGGCGCAGAGGGGAGAGAAGTTTATCATCTCTTTACCGGGATTTGCTTATTCCTCAACAGTGACCTTTATCCTCTACGCGGCACCGCTCATTGCTCGGATGTTGGGTGTTGAAAACCCCTACGATGTGATTGAAGCGACGCTCAAAGTACCGTTCGCCAAACGCTCGAACAAAAGTGAATTCACGGCGTGTAATTTAAGTTTTGTTGATGGGCGCTATTGGGTCGATTTTGAGGGGAAAAAGACAGGAAGCTCAGCGATTTTGACCAACTTGCTCGGAAATGCGGGACTTATGATTTGCGGTGAAGAGGATGGGGATTTGGAAATGGGGACATTGGTTCGCGTTATCAAACTATAATTCTTGTCATCCTGAACTAGATTCAGGATCTTAGATTGCGGATCTACCCTAAAGGGCACGTGGAGTCCGCAATGACAGGTTACTTAACTATCTTCGCTTTAATAGCCTCTTCTTCAATCAACGATTTGCGGTATTTCACCACTACGATATTTTCGGTCTCATTGATATACCACTCCGCGATATGCTCATGTTCTAAGCCGTTTAATTTCTCCATATCGACATGATCCATCGAAATATACAGATGGGAATATCGGTGCGGATTTTGCATTTTGAATGTCCACAATAGCCACAAGGTTGTTATAACGATAAGTCCGATCGCTAAAGTCTCACGGTTGGAGTATTGAAGCGCGATACCGGCAACGGCACCCCCGATAAAAGTCATGAAATAGGCAACACCGTTAGCTATCCCTAATGCCGCCCCTTTTTGGTGGACTTTGGCGTATTTGCTGATCATCGATTGAACGAGCGGTTCCATCATATTAAATGCCATAAAAAAGGCGATGACTCCGAGGACAAATTCCCAGCTTTTCGTCGCAAATCCCATGAGGGTAAAGGAGACGATAAAGAGGACGATCGAGAGCAAAAAGATTTCGCGCGGTTTGTTGTATTTTTCACCGAACACCGCCGCTGGTCCCATGGCGATAAGCCCCATAAACATTGCCGGAACGTACGCTTGCCACAGCTCTTTGGCTTCCCATTTGAAAACACCTGCACTGTCTAAAAGCAAGATTGGGATGAGGACGAATGCGACGGTCATAAGCCCTTTTTGCATTCCGTTGGTGATAATCATACTCAGGAGATTCGGATCTTTGAGGATATCTGCCGTGGTAGTGGTAGAGTGGTAGATATGGCGGATACGCGGAGGGGTAGGGACTTTCGTAAAGAGGACGAGCATCGCTAAAATAGAGAGCACCGCAGTAATCCAAAACAGCGATGAAACACCTGCATAGGCACTAATAACAGGACCCGATGCCATCGCAAGGGCAAAACTGATCGCGATCGTTCCCCCCATCAGCGCCATCGCTTTACCGCGAGACTCTTCATGGACGAGATCGCTGATCATGGCGGGAATTACGGCACCGATAGCTCCGGCTCCTTGTAAAAAACGTCCCGCCATCAGTGTATAAATATCGGTACTTACGGCACAGATAATGGAACCGACCAAGAAAATGACGAGCCCGACGAGGAGTGTCGGTTTGCGACCGATTTTATCGCTCATTACCCCGAACGGAACTTGGAAGATCGCTTGTGTAAGGGCATAGCCGCCGACGATAACACCTACGAGAAATGGAGTTGAACCTTCGAGATTCAAGGCATACGCCGAGAGGACGGGAAGAACGAGAAAAAGACCGAAAAATCGGAGCGAAAGAATTGCTGAGAGCGGGAGAACTGTTTTAAACACGTTGTCACCTTAGATGAGCTAAAATTTTCGTCATTATAGTACATTCGCTATTTAGGCGGATGACCCTGAAAATATTGCTAAGTCTAATCTAAGGAATGAAATGAAAGTTGTACTGGCGACTTCCAACAAAGGAAAAGTACGTGAGATTATCGATCTACTCCATGATCGGGAAGTTTTCCCTTACACCGATTTGATAGAGGGATTTGAGATCATTGAAGACGGTGATACATTTAAAG
>DATDUY010000047.1:0-4735 GCA_035290165.1 Sulfuricurvum sp.
TTTTTACCGCTCTGCTCGCTTTTTTTCTCTTGGGTGAAAAACTAAAATTACATGCCATCATTGCTGTTATCATCGGATTTACGGGGGTGGCGATGCTCAGCGGTTTGGAGATGGGTTATTTGCATATCATGGGTATCTTGACCGGATTTCTCTCTGCCTTAGCGTACACCAGTGTACGAAGTCTCAAAGCGTACTATGATGAGAGAACCGTCGTCCTCTCGTTTATGGTGTCGGGTGTAGTAATCCCTCTCGTGCTGATGATGGTAGCAGAATATACGACCGCAGAGCTGTTTGCCTTTGCCCTTAATCCTTTTGTTATGCCGATGGGAAATGACTGGATATGGATTGCCCTTATGGGAATTGCCGCCGCTTACGGACAGATATATATGACTCGTGCCTATTTTTATGCCAAGGCGGGAATCGTCAGTACGGTCAGTTATTCCGTTGTCCTCTTTGCGACATTTTTTGGGATTATGTTGGGAGATGTTCTTCCCACCTTTATGGTGGTCGCGGGGGGAATAATGATTATTGTGAGCGGTATTTTGCTCTCTCGGCAGAAATAGGGGTTTATAATTTAATATGTTTCGTTAAATCATCCCCTAATTGATCGAGCGGCATTTTTTTAACGTCAGGACTCTCTTTTTTCTCTCCAGCCATTGCGCTAACATTCTCTTCATTCGGAACGGATACAACTTCAGGCACACTCTCTTCTTCAACCGTTTCAACTGTTGCATTGGCATCAGAGATATGTTTCTCTTCCAGATAGGCATCTAAAAAAAATGCTTTAAAAATCAAAAAAGCGAAAGCAAACATAAAAGCATAGATAATCAATCGCACTTTTTTACCTCCGATGGGCAATTTATTAACGTATACTATCGTATTTTGTTAACAAAAAAGAGGATCATCCTACTTCTTGCATCTCTTCAGGCTCTTCTTGAACCAATTTTCCGATACCGCGTTCTGAAATCGGAATATCCTCACGATAACTTTTTGCTTTAGTGCTCGGAGATTTGAGTTTACCATCTTTGCTTACACCAAGCTTGTAGATCTCTTCGTTGCGGAAGTGTTCGTCAAACTCTGCGGTGAACGGCATATCCCACGTAATACACCCGATACTCGGACAAATCGCCGCACATTGAGGATCATCGTAAAGTCCGACACATTCGACACATTTGTCAGGCTGAACATAGTATTGTTTTTTCCCCGTAGGGTTAGAGATATCGTCCACAATCGCATTAACGGGACATTGTTGCAAACACGCATCGCAGGTGATGCAGGTATCGTTGATAATAACAGCCATTAGAGTAGTTCCTTATCTTTGGATGTGTGGACAATTCTGAGTAACCACGGCGGTGGATTGCCCAATAACAGCTCTTGGAGTTTAATGATCGTCTCATCGATTCGATCGTTTTCCCCTGAGCGTACCGGATAGATTTTAGAAGCCAGCACCATTTTAGAAGCGGTAGGTCCTATTGCGGAACAATAGAGGATATCCGCCTCTTTGATCGTGCTGATTTTGTAGGCAAGCTTTTCGTGCTCATCTTCTATCGCATCTTCCGAACTGTCGAGTGTTTTGACATATTCGGCACTCTCGGCAGTGATCCGATAAAGCTCAAAGCTTTTCGACCACCCAAAATGCTGATTGACAAAGAGACCGTCAGTAGAAGCAAATGCGATAAGCACGATCTATCCTTTAAACCGCTACCGCTTCACGCGCTTCGCGCTGTGCGATAGAGATATCATCACGGAACGTTTGCGGTGCAACTTCAGGTGAAAGCAACCCGCGTTTTTTCGACTCGCTGATAACATACTCAGAGCTGTTAACATAGTAGTCGTTGAACTCAGCGGTGTATGGCATATCCCAAACGATACAACCCTCTGTAGGACAGGCAGCCGCACAGGCAGGTGTAGTCGCATGACCCACACACTCGATACATTTTTCTGGTTTTACGTAGGTATATTCCCAATCCTCACGGGGTGAATCACCCTCACTCGCGATTGCGCTTACAGGACATTCGTCGATACACGCATCACAGTTAATACAAGAATCAGTAATCATTACGGCCATAATAGACTCCTTAGGTTTGTTTGATTTAAATTTGCACTTTGTACACTTTTTATTTGCATTTTTTGTGCGAGATTTTTTACCAGAGATAAATGACAATCTTTTTATCAATCACGTTTTCAAACTGCTCCAAAATCATCCCCGCCGTCGAGGTGGGTCCGAGGTGACATCCCGAACAGGCTCCCAGATAGCGGAGCCAGATTTCAGGGGTATCACCGCCGATGAAATTCACCAACTCGACCCCGCCGCCGTCGCTTGCGAGGATAGGGGCGAGGTTATCGCTAATAATCGATTCTACTTTTGCACGCTGTGAGGATTCATCCATCATCCGAAACGTGACATTTATGTCGGTAGCTGCACTCTGGTTGCTGACATAGGTAAGGAGAGAATGGGCTTGTGATTCTCCCGCATGGGCGGCGCGGATCATCCATTTCATAGAGGTAAGAACATCATCGTTACGGAGCAATATCCCCAGTTTAAGTTGAGCGGTCGGAATATTTGCCTCGGCTGCTGCGGTGTAGTAACGGATCGATTGTTCTTTATCAGCACTCACACCGATACCGTTTTCATACATACCCCCCAGATAAAACGAAGCGACTTCATGCCCTTGCAGTGCTGCACGATCAAAGAGGGAAAATGCCGTTTTAATATCTTTGGCAACTCCGAATCCTTTCACGTACATCGTCCCGAGATTAACCATAGCATCGGTGTTAGTAGCACTCAACCCTTCCCAAATCGCTTTAGCTTTCCCATACTCTTTTGCATCGAATGCGATAATTGCGCTCTCCATCAATGATTCTGCTTCCATACCCTTCTCCTAATAGTGCTCGATATAGAGTACTTGGTGCAATTGCCGTTCTAAATCAAAGAATAAGATATGCATAAGCGTTTACATCAATGGACAAAGGAGCAGTAATGATCGCCATCCCTGTGGAACAAAACAGCGATAATCCCATGAGTACGAAACTCTTCGGTAACGCCAAATTTTTCGCCTTAGTAGATCCAAAAAACAAACATTACACGGTTATTCCCAATGAGGGGTGCGGCAACGGTATCAAAACCGCCCATTATCTATTAGAGCAAGGGGCGACCTCCGCTTTATACGGATTTTTAGGAGACGGTCCTTTTCATATAATGGTTCGAGAGGGGATGGAGGTATATTGGCTGGGGAAAGAGACGATGCCTCTAACAGAAGCGATTGATGCCGCCTTCTCTGAATCTCTGGTTCGGGTTACCCCTGAAAATGCCGACCAATATCTCGATCCCGGTACCAATGCGGGTGCGTGTGAATGCGGATGCACTCATGAGTGAGATCATAACCAGCGAAATGGAAGAGATTCGCCACCTCATCGCCCTTACCGTCGTAAAACGCAACGCCCTGAAAATCGAGATGGAATACTGGTATGAAACCCGTTCTGAACGATTTTACCGAACAAATGAACTCATAACCGTCGATTCAACGCTGAGTGAACTCGACAGTCACTATAAGCGACTATGGGATTACCATAATACAAAATCTATCGCATCCTAAAGGAAAAACTATGAATGAAAATTTACGCAGTGAACTCATTAAACACGCCAAAGTTGCCTTCGAACGGGCATGTACGTTACGGGAAAATGAGAGAATCGAAGTCTATCTCAACGACGGTGCAATAAAAGTAAGCGATGTTTTGGGGGAAGATGAAAATATCCTCTACAGTGCTAACCGTATTTTATGCTACCAAGTATGGGGACACGACTATCTCGAAGAGGAGATCCTCGCGTGGATCGATCAAGCACGTGCAGAGATTAGCCCCAAGCCTCTCGAAGAGAGCATTATCGAGACACTGAACACCGTTGCAGCCTCCAAAGGGCTCACCCCTGAAGAGATCACCTCTACCGAAGTATTTGCCAACCTGAGAATGGATCAGTTAGAGCAAATCGAACACGCCATTATCGAATACTGGTGGGATAATAAAGAGGTTGAAAATGCCAAGTCACTGGCATTGGAGCAAATCAACGAAGCACTAAAAGGGTTATAATCCAATCCTAATATACATTAATTTTTAATTATCAATGCTATAATTCAGAATAAATCGTATTAGCGGGGGTTATTTTATGTTTTTGAAAACTGTTCTAATATCAAGTGCACTTTTGTTATCCGCACTTGTGATTAGTGGATGTACGACAGCTACTCCCCACGAATCTCTCAAAAACGGATTGATGAAAACATTTGATACTACCGGATATAACTACACATCGACGACACGTATTACAAAACTCTCTTTCCCCCAAAATGAAACCAATACAACAGCACGAACCTCTCTCTATCTGCAAAAAGGAGTCGATATTATCCGCGGATTATCGTTTGGGATTAACGGAGCGATTGATTTTCGCGATACCATCCGATCCGAAGCAATTTATGATCTCCATTACAATAAAGACAATGTAGAAATCTCGATGAAGTTCCCGTTTTTATTCGATTATTCGACCAAAACACTCTATATGGGGAAAACATTTCTAAATACCATTTTCCCTATGCAGACTGAAGATGAGGGAAAATTCATACGGTTTGATCTCAATGATACGCTCATTAGTTCCATTATCGGTGAAGAGAGTATGAAACAATTTGATGAAAAGAAAGTTCTCAGTATCAACACTGCAATCCAAGAAGGGACGATCAAAGCCTTT
>DATDUY010000048.1:0-3337 GCA_035290165.1 Sulfuricurvum sp.
AAATAATCCTCTATTATCACTGATCGGAATCGATCAAGACCCCACCGCCATTGCTTTTTCCTCTAAACGGCTAGAGCCTTTCGGAGATCGTGTCGAGATTCGACGCGGACGTTTTTCCGAGACTGCTCGCGAGATAATTGCTGAAAAAGGGGGGAAGATTTGCGGAATTTTGGCAGATATAGGGGTCTCTTCCTTGCAACTGGATCAGCGTGAGCGGGGATTTTCGTATGAGAGCGATACGCTCGATATGCGGATGAATCCCGATGCACCGCTCAGTGCTTCAGAGGTGGTTAATGAGTACTCACAAAGTGCGTTAGAGACTATTTTGCGCGAATACGGCGAAGTGAGCAATGCCCGTAAAGTGGCGGAGACGATTGTAGAGCGTCGTCCTTTTGCTTCAGCCAAAGAGCTCTCCAATGCGATTTTTCATCTGATGCCGAAGGGTAAAAAGATCCACCCCTCGACGCTGGTGATGCAGGCAATACGGATTGAAGTGAACGATGAACTGGGTGAGTTGGCACGATTGCTGGATGCGATAGAAACATCAACGATCAAGAATCTTCGTGTTGCTATTATTACGTTTCACTCACTCGAAGATCGGATTGTCAAAAACCGTTTCACCAAATGGGGAAAAAACTGTATTTGTCCCGATGATGCAATGCGATGTACCTGCGGCAACAAGAACGCCATTGGCAAGGTAATTACAAAAAAACCGCTGATTGCTCAGGAGGATGAGCTTCGAGCCAATTCACGAAGCCGAAGTGCGAAATTACGAATTTTTGAAATACGAAGAGATTGAATCTTATGAGCGATAAACTCGATATTTTAGAAGAAACCCAACACATAATAAGCCCTGATGACTCGATGGGGCCGCTCTTTTTACGGAATGTTTTTGTGGGAATTTTTCTCGTATTGGTGGTAGTGTTTCCTAAGATATTTATCAATACCCAAATCTATTTTAAAAGTCGCGAAATCTCTACCCTCAGTCATGAACATGATGCCCTGCTAGAAGAGAACCGTCTTATTAAAGCAAAAGTCGAATCTATGAAATACAAAAGCCAGATATTGGATACCCTTTTTTAAACCTATTCACTTTCTTTTATTTTTTTTCGTCTCTTTCTTTTTTTATACACCTAAGAATTGTGGTGGTATAATCGCCGACTTAAATTGATACTTTGGAGATACAATGTATAATCTGTTTGAAGACGAAGACGATATTTTCCAAGGTTCGCCGAAAAGTAAGTTTTTAGATATCGTTTTTAACGCGAATCGCGATTTGGTTCATAATGAGCTAGAGCGTTTGATGACGCGTATGGCGGCAATGGAAATTTTATTACAAGAACTTCACGGCGAAGATCGAGTTGACCGTGTGATTCAGAACGTTCAGTTTGAACGTGGCGATGAGATCGATATGATGGCAAAAAATCTTTACATCATTTCGGTCGGAAACATTTTGACTCAAAACGAGTAGCCGTGAAAAATATTTTTCTATTCTTGATCCTCGGTGCGTTTTCATTTTTGGATGCCGCCGCGTGGAGAGAATCGAAAACTTTTATCCTTAAAAAAGATGAGTTGGTTAAAATTCTTGTCAAGAGTGAGGGGCAAGAGCGTCTTTTGAACTTTCGATGGACCCTCTATACCGATAAGGCTTTGGTCGTACATGAGAGTTTTGATCGGTTTGTCGGACAGCATGTTCTGTATGTAGGGCATGTCAATCAAAGCTTTCGGAAAGTTCTTTTGAGTCCTAAACGAACCCAAAAAGATGTTCCCTATGTCATTGTTGTTTTTAAAAAATTCGATGAGGGGAACAATACGGCGCAAATGGATCTATTATTAATAGATAAAGAGAATCGAATCGTGTTGGATTATTTAACAAAGAAGTGATTAATAGGTATGTTGAAAACTGTAGAAACTCTTATTGCTAAACTGATCGATGAGGTCGATTACCCTCATGCTGCGGAACTTTTTAAAACTCTATCAGGGGGGAAACGGCTCCGTGCGAGGCTCATTTTAACCATCGCTCCCGAAGCTCCTACTGCACCGTTGCTCGGTGCGATTGTAGAGCTGATCCATGCAGCGAGTCTTCTTCACGATGACGTCATCGATGAAGCACAGCTCCGTCGCGGTGTCCCCTCTGTCAATGCGACGCATGGGTCTAAAACGGCGATTATGCTCGGCGATATTCTTTATTCTAAAGCCTTTAGTGAGCTGAGTGCATTTGACCCTGCTATCTCCCGCAGTGTTTCTGAATCGGTTACCCGTCTCTCGGTCGGGGAGATGATGGATGTCGCAATGGCAGAGAGTTTTAATACCGATCGTGACCTTTACCTCAAAATGCTTTACCTTAAAACGGCAACGCTCATTGAAGCGTGTGCCTACAGCGCGGCGATATTAACGGACAAAGATGCTAATGCCCATGCCACGTACGGTAAAAATCTGGGATTGGCATTTCAGATTGTCGATGATATTCTCGATATTACTGCCGATGAAGCGACACTCGGAAAGCCTTCTCTCAATGATTTTTCGGAGGGGAAAGTGACGTTGCCGTATATTGACTTGTACGAGCAGTTGGATGATGCGGGCAAAGAACGTCTTATTCGAAATCACGCCAATGTGTTGAACGAAGAGGAAAAAGGGTGGATTCGTTCCAAAATGGATGAATTCAAGATCATTGAACACTCCTATGGACATGCCAGAGCGCTTTGCGATGAAGCGATCAGTGCAATCGGTGATGATATAGCGTTGCGTGCTATTATCGAAACTGTGATTCAAAGAAGCCATTGATGCACTATTTGATTGTTAGTTTTTCGCATAAAAACTCGACGATAGCAATACGGGAAAAACTTGCATTTGTGGATGAAACGGCACGACTCAACGCTCTGGAAACCCTCAACTCTTCCCCTTGCATTAGCGAATCGATGGTTCTATCAACCTGTAACCGTGTTGAGATCGTCTGCAGCTGTAATGATACGGAATTAGCGATAGAGGCAGTTTTTGCTTTGTTGGCAAACCACTCGGGACTTACCCCTCACGAACTCCAAGAACGTGCCGATGTTTTTGATGATGAGGGGGGGATTCACCACCTCTTCAGTGTGGCGAGTTCACTTGATTCGATGGTTGTCGGAGAGACACAGATCGCCGGTCAGCTCAAAGATGCCTACAAACTTTCCCAAGAGAACGGATACTCAGCACAAAAAATTGGCCGTGCGATGAGCTATGCCTTTAAATGTGCCGCTGAAGTACGCAATGCAACCAATATCTCCTCCAAACCGGTCTCTATCGCCAGTGTCGCCGTAGCGAAAATAAAAGAATCGGTTGGAGATGTAAGCGGTAAAAA
>DATDUY010000049.1:0-2328 GCA_035290165.1 Sulfuricurvum sp.
GACTTTGTTCTCCAAAATCAAGAAGCGCATAAAAGTCGTCTTAACCCCCATTTTAAACTGAATCTTGAAAATAATGAGAAAGTCCGTATTACTCCGCTGGGAGGACTCGGAGAGATCGGTGGAAATATCACCGTTATCGAAACTGAAAACGAAGCGATTATCATCGATATCGGAATGAGTTTTCCAGATGAAGAGATGCACGGGGTCGATATTCTCGTCCCAGACTTCACCTACTTGCGTGAAATCCGCAAAAAAATTGTAGCCGTTATTATCACTCACGCCCATGAAGACCATATCGGTGGGGTCCCTTATTTCTTCAAAGAGATGCAATTCCCGATTTACGGAACTCCGCTGCCGCTTGCGATGATCGGTAACAAATTTGACGAGCACCATATGCGTGATTTCCGCCGCTATTTCAATCCGATTGTTAAACGTCAGGTTTACCGCATCGGAAATGATTTCGATATCGAATGGATGCATATGACCCACTCGATCATTGACTCTTCATCATTGGCGATTACCACCAAAGCGGGTACGATTATCCATACGGGCGACTTTAAAATCGACCATACGCCAGTGGATGGGTATACCGCCGACTTACACCGCCTTGCCCATTACGGTGAAAAAGGGGTTTTATGTCTCCTTTCTGATTCCACTAACTCGTATAATAAAGAGTGGACGCCAAGTGAGCTTACGGTTGCGCCCGGGTTTGATCGCATTTTCTCAAAATCAGAAGGTCGTATCATTATGTCCACCTTCAGCTCGAACATTCACCGTGTTTTTCAAGCGATTCAAGCGGGGGTTAAATACAACCGTAAAGTATGCGTTATCGGTCGCTCTATGGAACGCAACCTCGAAGTATGTATGCAATACGATTACATCAAACTTCCGAAAAATATCTTCATCGATGCCGAAGAGGCAAATCGTATGAGCGATAAAGATGTCCTTATCGTCACTACGGGAAGTCAGGGGGAACCGAGTTCAGCCCTTTTCCGTATGGCGATCGGCGAACACCGCCACATCAAAATCAAACCGACCGATTTAATTGTCCTCTCTGCCCGCGCTATTCCGGGGAATGAAGGTTCTATTTCTGGGATGCTCAATTATCTCCAACGTGCCGGTGCCCGTGTTGCAAATGATCGTGATATTCACGTATCCGGTCATGCAAGCATGGAAGAGCAAAAATTGATGCTTCGCCTCACTAACCCTAAATTCTTTCTCCCTGTTCACGGTGAATACAACCATATTATGAAGCACAAAGACACTGCAATTACCTGCGGTGTTCCTGAGCGTAATATCTTCCTCATGTCTGATGGTGACTGTATCGAAGTTAACAGTAAAATGATGCGTAAAGTAAAAACGGTTAAAACCGGAAAAACCTATATCGATAATCAAAACAATCACCAAATTGAAGACGATATCGTTATCGATCGTCAAAAAATGGCAAGTGAAGGGATGGTTATGCTGGTGGCTCAAGTCAGCGCCGCAGAATCACGACTCCTATCCAAACCTCTTGTTACGAGCTTCGGTATCGTAGCCGATCGCCACGATAAAGCATTTGCTCAAGAGATGGAAGATGTGCTTGAACACTTCCTCATCAACCTCAAACCGGGACTTATTGAGAATCCAAAAGCGTTGGAAAATGATCTACGCCAAGTAGTGCGTAAACATATCTACCGCAAAATGAAAAAATATCCTCTTATCGTTCCTCACGTATTTGTTATGTAAGGTGTGCTTTGCACACCTTCGTCTCCGTTTTTAAACTCTTCTTCGCTATACTCTCTCAAACTCTAACAAAGACTTATCCATGAAAGTAACCTTACATCACCATACGCCACTTGTAATTTGCTCCGATGCCATCCGCACCTGTTGGCAAAGCTTTGATAAAAGCGATAACGGCGGAGAAGCAGACCGTGCACTGATTGATCGTGTAGGCAATAAATTCAAACACGCCTCTACGTTAGAACATATCGCCTACAACTTTTACGTGGAAGGAATCAGCCGTGCATTACTCCAAGAGCTCGCACGCCACCGTATGGCCTCGTTGAGTGTGAAAAGCACCCGATACACCCTTAAAGAGCTTAAAGATGAAGAACCCTTTAGTATCGATCATCAAGAACGAGCAGAAAAATATCTTGTTATGAGCGGTGTAGAGATGGTGGATGAAATGAGTATCCGTGCGCTCGAAAACCTCCGCATCGTACTTGTCGCCGGAATAAGCAACGATCGCGCGAAATACTGCCTTCCTGAGAGTTATAAGACGGAACTTACGTGGACGATTAATGCGAGAAGTTTGCAAAACTTCATTTCCCTGCGCAGCGACAAAGC
>DATDUY010000050.1:0-2669 GCA_035290165.1 Sulfuricurvum sp.
TTTACGGGCATCCGCGATAAACGCTGCTGATTGGGCAAAATAGTGCCCCGCATCGGCGGCATGAGAAGAGTTCAAGAAAATGAGTTTCGCATTCGCCCAGTCCGGACTGGTACGGTCATCATTCGCTGTCCAAATCGTCGGAGTACGACCGTTGGATGAACAGATATTCGTATGAGAGTTATATGAATCAAGACCTAATGTTTCCCATACTTGCGGGACGAACCCGTTTTCATTCGGGCGACCGACATGGTACATAACCGATTTACGAGAGAGGAGATCCCCTTTGCGAATCGTATCGGCCATTTTTTTGCCGATGGTGGTCATTGCTTCATCCCACGTGGTACGGATCCATTTACCCTCACCACGTTTAGAACCCGGTGCACGTTTCAATGGAAACGGGATACGATCCGGATCGTACATTTGCGATTGAACCGCGTACCCTTTCGCACAGTTACGTCCGCGTGAACCGGTATGGAATGGATTACCCATATATTTTTTAACGGTAAAGGTTTTTTTATCGATCCACGCCGTCAATCCGCATGATGCTTCACAGTTTGAACACGCCGTCGGAACAATCATAAAATCATTAACATAGATCCCATCCGGATTGTTTTCACTTTGCACTCCGTGACGATCGATCCCGCCCCGTTTCCAATCCACGCCGCTAAGCTCTTGGAAATGGTTCCATTGATCCTGAGGAGGATAGAATGAAAGGCTATCAGGGGTATTGGTAAACTTACTCTCTTTAACTGACTCAGCGGCAGCATCTACAGTAAATACTCCCTTAGCGATAGCAGCACCCGCTACGGTGAGCGCGGTACCTTTTAAAAATGTTCTTCTGCTTTCTAAATACATCATAATCTACCTCTTAGCTCATATTTAACAATTGAGGAATAACCAACCACACGTGTTTCGTTACCCACAAACCGACCAGTGCAACCACTGCGGCAATTTTTAACAAATAGTACGATTTGTTTTTCAAACTGACCCATACCAATGCCATCGGTACCAAGAATGCCATTACTTGTCCGATCCAGAACATGACGGTATATTCGCCGCCTTTAATAAATTCGAGAGTTGCCCCTACTTCTTCCGCTTTCATCGATCCGAAAATAAGTTCAGCCATGTAGAGGATAAATGCTGCTGCTGCCGCAAGTCCCAAAACAACTGCCAAATCTTTTTTAACCGCATCGGAAAATTTATTACCGCCGAGAAGAATCATTGTTGCAGAACCTGCAAGGAGAGCCGCCAAGATCATTTGCGCCGATTCCGTCGGCATTTGCCATAACTCACGCGCCGTTGACTGCGCCATCAATCCTGCTGTATACAACGTTACAGGAACAGCAAGAAGTACGGTCCATCCGAGGAGTTTGTCATACAAAGCTTCATCTTTTTTCAGGTAGATTGCGTATGCCATACCAAACAACAAACCTACGAAACCGGTTGCCATCCATGCACCGATCGTAATCGCCGATGTCAAATGAGGATAAAAGAAAATGTGCCAGAAACGGAACATTTGGTGCAAATCGATGACCGTAAAAAACAAGAAAATATGGATAAATACAATCGAAATCGCCACAACCGGAAAACGGATAAATCCGGTTTGTTCAGGGTGTTTTTTAAGCAAATAAAATCCGAGGAAAATAATCCCCGTCCCAATACTTTTTGCCCACATATTCATTGTAATAATCCAACCCCAAACGATCCCCGGAAGAGCAACGTCAAGAGTTACAACCGCGTTTGTTGCCGCTATTGTTTCATGTACCATTAGTGCCCTCCTATAGGGAGATGTTTAAGATTATTGAAGAGGTTATGACCTTCGCCACGGAATGATGCTAATGGATTCAACGTTACGTTACCGCCGCCGACATAATAGTGGTGAGGGAATGTCCCTTTTTCCGGTTTACGTACTTGAACGTTCCCTTGATGCGATTGGATATATTTGCTGATGCTTGACATCGGATCATCCAAATCGCCGAAAATATTGGCTTCAACCGGACACGCAACAACACACGATGGCATCATAGAACTCGCAATACGGTGCGCACAATAGGTACATTTATCGGCGGTTTGAGTCTGAGGATCGATGTAGATCGCACCGTATGGACATGCCATAACACACCCTGCACAGCCGATACAGCGTTCTTTATCGATATTAACGATACCGTTTTCGAGATAGTGCAATGCACTCACCGGACAGATACGTTCACACGGCGCATTGGCACAGTGATTACAACGAAGCGGCGTAAATGTTCGCTTCGTCTCAGGGAAAGTTCCCACATCAACATATTTGACACGTAGACGCCATGTACTAAGCGGAACTTCGTTCTCCACTTTACAGGCGATCTCACAGCCCTTACACCCCATGCAAAGGCGAAGGTCTACCAAGAAACCTAATTGCATATATTCTCCTTATTCCTGATTCACGTGAACGCCATTCATGTCATAAGCTACATGAATAATCTTTATTTGATGCCGTGATTACAGGCATTTGACGGCATTACTGCTGGGCTGATGTTAGCTAAATTAGGTTTAACTCAAACTAAAAAGCCAATCAATTTTGCTATAACTTTTTGATATGTAACCGTTTGGAAATTTTTCCCGCGAAGGGAAAGAGGAAGAATTTAAAAATAAGATTTATGAATCTAAGCGGCAGCGAACCGATGCTT
>DATDUY010000051.1:0-2572 GCA_035290165.1 Sulfuricurvum sp.
CTCATATAGGTACCGTCGATCTTTTGAACAATGATCGGCATCGGATAGGACTCGATCAGTATCTCAATGGAGAGCTTTTTAATGGCAGCGCGAAATCCCTGCGCCGTTGCAATACGGGTCAACTCTTCAATGGAGGGTTCGCTTTCGCTTAGAGCGTACTCTTTGATAATGACACGGGTATCGATCGCGATGCGGTTGAGTTTACCCGCCACTTCAAGGGCGGTTAGCGCACTGTGCATGATTCAATTCCTCTGTGTTGTAATTTCAGTGATTCCGCCTCATAAGATAGCTGAATCATCTCGCTGTGTAATGTCAATTCCCGCTCCAATGATTCGAGTTTCACACTCACCTCACTCACCGCGTCTGCTTCACCATGTTCTCTTAAGCGTTTGATCATTGCTATTTTGGAGCGGGATTCATTCACTATCAGTACATTGTTCTTTTGTAGTTGGGTTAAGCGGTCTATTTTTTGTTGAGAGATTTGGGTCTGTGCATCAAACTCCCGTTTGGCTATTGCATACTCTTCGCTCAATCGATCTCTCTCGAAATGCAACCGTGCCGATTCGCTGTTGTACTTGAATCCCTCAAAGAGACTCCATCGTAAACTTACTCCCGCATTCCAGCTGTTGGGTCGTATATCATTAAATCCTGTATGAAAGTTGTCCGTATCCGAACCATAGAGATAGTAAGCAGAGTAAAAAGAGATAACAGGGAGCTGATTGCGCTGAAGCATCTCAATCTCGGTATTTTTTTGGAGAATTTTTTCTTCATAGGTGTGGGATTGCGGCGTATCGAAAAAAGAGCTCATCTGAGGAGTTGTGCGATATTGCAACGGGAGTAATTCGGTATCCAAAGCTATATTAGTATGAGAAAGTTTGGAAAGGGCTATGAGATTCTCCTCAAACTCCATACCGGAACGCTCAATGTCACGCTCCAAATCAATGATGCGTATCGCTTCATCTCCCACCGAGACACGAGACTCTTTTCCGGCATTGTAGAGACGCTGTTTAAGGGTATAGAGTTCTTGACGCAATGTTCGCATCTGTGATTTATACGTTTGCTCGTTCTGGGCTTTCTGTGCACGTGCATAGTGGTCAAGGAGTTCACGATAGAGTTTAACTTCTTCATTGCATTGTTCGAGTTTTTTTACTCCGATCTCTTTTTTACTTATTTCTATTTGCTTAAGGGTTGAGCCGAAATGGTAAAGTTCATAATTCATCCTGAGCGCAACAGAGTGCTCATAAGGGACGGTAGAGTTGATTGTCGTGTCACCGACTGAAATGCTCCCTGAAGATGCGTTATCAAGATTACGGTTATACTCGCCGCTGTAACCGAGGGAGAGCTGCGGGTAAAGGGTGGAATAGACGCTTCCCAACCTAAATTCTTCGATTGAAGTATCGATGGAACGTAGTTTTAGACGGTGGGAGTTTTCTAACGCGGATATTCTTATTTCTTCAAAGGATATTTCTTTTGAAACAGCAATAAGGTTGATGCATAGAAGAAGTAAAACGATTTTATTGATACTTTGCATATTTTTAGTAGCCTATAATAAAACTTAACTAAAAAACATACTATTATATTTAAGATTATGAAATAGTCACTTAAAACAAAAAATAATGTATAAAAATTAATCAAAATAATTAGTTTAAAATATCACAGTATTATCTAATACCGTCAATTATGGAAAAGCAAAGAAAATAGTATTTGTAAATATAATATAACAATTATTAAGCTATTAAAACTACGATGTAACTTTATGAAACAATATACTAGAGAAGGTATGAAAAACACTCATTAAAGATAGTCCCTTGCAAGTGATTTCAAACGGAATATATTACTTACCTCCCCTTCTCAATTCTAAATTCCCATTTCATAATCTCGTCCTTTACCGCGCGTGCATCAAGCGCTTCCGGGACTGCTTTGAGGTAAATTTTCATTTGACTGATGGCCTCTGGGTATTTTTTCAATTCAGCGTTAATAAGGGCAGAACTGTAATATAAGCGGGCGGCATACGGCGCTATCCGTATTGCTTTCTTCAATTCCGCGGCTGCTTGTTCAAGGTTGCCATCTTTAAGCAGCATCTCACTTCTTAGCGCGTATCTTCTTGCATCCTCCGGCATCTCAGAAAATTCCGCGAGTAAAGGATTTCTTCGAATTATATTGAATATACTTCCCTGTATTTCTTGTGCCTCCGTATCGTCAGCTATCTTCAATGCTTCGGAGAGTTCGGACAGCGCCTCTCTATACTGTCTATTTGATTCAAACGTTCTTGCCTTATCCCTATGTTCCATTACAAAGGGCTTGAATGTTTGCAGTAAAATCATGCGGTTATACATTAGCGGAATGTTTTTCACAGACATTTCCTCTTCCGGAAAGGTGTCAATTATTGAAAAATAGAAATTTACCGCCAATTTCATTTCCCCCTTTTTTGCATAGGCAGTTGCCTCAAGGATACGGGCGGTGAGGCTCTCTTTTATTTGCGATAGCATTTTGATAGATTCGTCGTATTGACCCCTGTCAAGATAGGATGCTCCGAGGGAAGTTTTGGCCCAATCGTTGGCTGAATCAAGGG
>DATDUY010000052.1:0-2165 GCA_035290165.1 Sulfuricurvum sp.
TATGAGCCTCCAGATTTTTCGGATCGAGGCACTTGATTCGCTTTATGCAATGAAACATACTCCACTCTTCATCCCTGAAACATTGAGTGAAGGGCAAATCATCGACGGCTATACCCTCCTCTCCCCCATGATGGAGCATAAACGTATTTGGAAGGTACTCAAAGACTCAGAAGTGTATGTTATGAAATTTCCGCTCAAAGCGGATGATGACGAAGCCCTCGACGCTTTCGTCCGCGAAGCGTGGTATGCCAAACAAATAACCCACAAAGCGTTCGGACAGGCGTGGGTACCTGAGAATCGGAGTATGCGCTATTATCTGATGGAGCTGGTAGAGGGGGTCAATCTCTTAAAGTATCTCAAAAACCGCACATTGTCGGTAGACAATGCCATCGCTCTAGGAAAATTTCTCCACCGTGCCGAAGCCCATTTACTTCATCTTGGGCTTGTGCATGGCGATATCAAACCGGAGAATATCCTCGTTTACCGCAGAGACGGTGAAGCGGGAGTGGAGTTTAAAATGGTTGATTTCGGCTCTATCGTCGAGATATTTTCCACCAATTCACGAGCAGGTACCCCTACCTATCTCGCCCCCGAACGTTTTAGCGAAAGTGCTATCAACGAATCAACTGAAATCTTCTCCATCGGAGTCACACTCTATTGGGCACTAACGGGCAAATTTCCCTACGGAGAGATCGAACCGTTTCAAACCCCCACCTTTAAATCGCCCAAACGCCCCGCGATAATCAATAAAAACATCCCTCTTTGGCTCGATTCTGTGATTATGCGCTCCATCGCAATCTCTCCCGATCAACGGTACCGACATTATTCTGAATTTTTTTACGATTTGAAAGATCCTGAAAAAGTCAAACCGTTTTTTTCGAAAACCACACCGCTGATAGAACGTTCGCCGGTTACCTTTTATAAAATTGGATTTTTTATTTTCCTTGCGCTCGAAATTTTGACTTTTTGGCTTTATGTGTCTAAGTGAAAAAAATGCACTAAATAGAGCCTACTTGGTTTCTGCCGTTTGCTTTTGCAATATACAGCCCTTCATCCACACGTTTAAAAAACTCACTAAATGAATTATCCTGTTCGAACGTACTGATTCCCAAGCTAATCGTAATTCGTCCGACCTCCGGAAAGACAGCAGCTTCAACTGACTTACGTAATTTTTCTGCAAGTTCTTGGATACTTTTTTCATTCGCACCTGGACTTAAAACCAAGAATTCTTCACCTCCCCATCGGGCAAAAATATCATTTTTTCGGATATTTGTCTGTACCACTAAAGCCAATCCTTTCAGCACTTCATCTCCAACATCATGGCCGTATGTATCGTTCACCGATTTAAAATGGTCAATATCGATAAGAATCATTGAGAGCGGCAATGAGAACCGGCGTGAGCGTTCACTTTCCAGCACAAAAAACTCTTCAAATTTATGACGGTTATAAATTCCGGTAAGTTTATCAATCATTGCAATACGTTCAATTTCCTGATTCAACATTGTTTCTTCGGTCACATCTTTTCCGGTGGAAATAAATCCAATAATTTGATGGTTATCATCTTTTAGGGGCGTAATAGTTTTTTTCTCATAATACAAATCACCGTTTTTCTTCCGATTGATCAATGTATTACGATAGACTTCTCCGCTGAGAATCATTGTCCAAAGTTCTTTATAAAATGGCTGATCATGCATCCCTGATTTTGAAATTCTTGAATTATTTCCTATTGCGTCTTCTCTTGTATATCCGGTATGATGGATATACGCTTCATTGACATACGAAATATTGCCAGCCTTATCCGTGATGTATACGATATCGTCAACCTGCTCAACCGCTTTGGAGAGTTTTTCAATCTCTTTTCGAGATTCTTTGATCTCACGCATATCAATAATCATTCCGGAGAGAATATTCTCTTCAAGCATTGCACTAACCATTACCGGAATCGGAACACCGTATTTATCAAGCAATTCCACTTCATAATTATTAAGATAACGTGCCTTAAATAATTTCTCTATGAATATAGCTCTCTCTTCAGGGGTTTTGTACCGTAGCACACTTTTCTCCCCAATTAGATCATCGGATGAATCAAATGAAAGTATCTTTGCCAATGCTGAATTGACATAAAGGATATTGCCAAACGTGTCAGAACGGTAAATTCCAACCAT
>DATDUY010000053.1:0-6290 GCA_035290165.1 Sulfuricurvum sp.
ATAGTTGCTGACCTGTGAGAGAGCACGCACTTTTTCGCGCAATACTTCTAAGATTGCATCCATTTTAAGTTCATTCACGGCAAGTGATGAGATCAAATCGACATGAGCGCGTAACGGGTTATCATGCACCATCTCCGTGATATGCCCGCGAGCTAGACCTTGAAACAGGACTTTGATCCGACCGTCAGGCAAAACAACCTTACGCATAATAGAACCGATAACACCCGCATCGTAAATCGCGTCCCCTTCCCGTTCCCCTTCGTGTTCGGGTTTTACGGGGCAGACAATAACAAGAGAGTTATTCTCAATCGCTTCAGCCGCCGCAGCGATATTTTTTTCATCATTTAAAAAGAGGGGGGAGATCATAAACGGGTATAAAAAAAGCTCGTCCTCCGCAATAACCGGTAGATTAGTCGGAAAAGAGCTGTAATTACTAAGTTGCATTAAAAAAAATCCTATTCTTATTTACTTTCGTTATCGTCCATAGAGATAACACTTCGCGTTTGAGGGATCAAGAAATCATACCAACTGCTACTGCCGTCTCCCTCAAACATCTCTCGATACCATGAAACCTCAGCATGGACAACTTCTTTGGAGTCAATCCACGTCACAGGGGCAATAGAGCGATAATAGCCCGCTCCTTTAGGTTTGCCCAATCGCTCATAAAGTTGCGCAATTTGTTCGTTCAACACACCGCGAGCAAGCTGTAATTGTGTCTCCATAGAGTGAACCAACGGCAAATAGGTCGAATAAGGGTAATTTCCTTTAAAGGCATCAACCCCGCGAAGGGTATCATCGATCAATCCCTGATCTCGTCCCGGATTCGGAAGGGCTAAAAACTTAGCTTTGATCTTTAAAAATTCAGCATACTCACGCCCTGCAGGGGTAGCATACCTGCGGATATACTCATCTAGGAAATGCTCCGCTAATAAATACTCTTCATGAGCCATGTGGGCTTGCGCCATAATCATAGTCGCTTCGGCTAAAAAAGGTGAGCTGATATGTTCGCTTTGGAGTGAACTGAAATAGCTATCCGCTTTTTCTAAATTTCCGTTAGAGACAGCGCTCACCATCTTTTCATACCAATATTCTGCGGGTTTATTAAACTCTTCAAGATCTTTGCCGCATCCGCTTAAAAGAATGAGTGCCGTTATTGCGATTAACCATGTTCTAATCATTGAAAAAACCTACACTATTTTGAAATTATGAGCTATTTTACCGTAAAGAGATTAAAGACCCCTGCAAGAGGTTGAAACTTTTTAGTTTGATGTGTTAAAATCAGACCACTAATGATATAAGAAGGTAGTTATGCAGTTTGATTTAAAACTTCCCCTGCTTGGTTTTGATGCAGTCTCCAAAATGGAGCTCCAAAAAATCGATGAAATTTTTTTGCGTCTTGAAAGTATAGGCGAGGGGCCATCCTTTACTTTAATCAACCCTTTCGCCCTTCGCGAATACTCTTTTGATATCCCCTCTTCCCTTCAGGCATTGATGGGAATTACGCCGGAAAGTAATCTTCTCATTTACAACATTATGATTCTGCAAACACCGATCGAAAAATCAACGATCAATTTTGTCGCACCTCTGATTTTTAATACCGATAATCAGACTATGGCACAAATCATTGTCGATAACCGTTCCGATTTCGGTATTGCCGAACCGGTTAAAAACTACCTAAAAAGTGCAAGTGATGTCTAAATCCATCACCTTTGTCGGAAACGGAAAAATGGCGCTTGCCCTAGCCAAAGGGCTATACGAAACCCATGCGATAGAGGTGATCGGTCGAAGTATGGCAGCACTGGAGCAGTTTGAGAAAACATTAAATACCCCAATCAAAAAAACGCTTTACGCCTCTGCAAATATTGCTGATAAAACCGTCCTTCTATGCGTCAAACCTGCAAATTTAAAAGAGGTCGCTCCGCTCTTAAAAGGAAAAGCAGCTACCCTTTATTCTGTCCTTGCCGGAACCTCTTTGGAATCGCTCAGAGCAATCGATGCGCACACGTACTGCCGAGCTATGCCTAATCTTGCCGCCGAAGCGGGAGCCTCTATGACCTCTTTGGTCGGGGATCATTCTATTGTCAATAATGCCATCGCCCTTTTCGGAACCATCGGGCAAACACTCTGGCTAAACAGTGAAAAAGAGCTTGACATCGCTACGGCACTTGCCGGAAGCGGTCCGGCCTATCTCGCCCTTGTTGCCGAAGCGCTCTGCGACGGTGCGGTACGAGAGGGACTAAAACGTGATGATGCCATGGCTCTAATGCGAGGATTGTTTGAAGGGTTTGGAAAACTGATCCAGACAACCCATCCCGCCATTTTAAAAGATAACGTGATGAGTCCGGGGGGAACAACCGCCGCAGGGTACGGCGCAATGGAAAAAGGAAAAGTACGCGAAGGGTGTATGGAAGCGATTCATGCGGCCTACACTCGTGCGAAAGAGATGAAGTAATCTCTACATTTTAATGCTGCGGTGAAGCTTTATCCTTGAGCGGCTCAAACGGTGATACTACCTCAGGTGTCTGGGGTACAACTTCTTTGACCTTTTGCACAGCTTCGCTCTTCTCTTTGGCTTTAGCCGGCATCTCTTTCTCGGCTGGCTTATTATGCACTTTCATCGTAAAACTTGAACGTATTTTATCTCCGTCTCGCTCAAAATGGATCGGAAAATTCACCCCGATAATCCACTCACTTTTGTTGACGTTTTCTAAAAAGTTATAAAAACTTTGCGGTGACGTAATTTTAGACGTTGCATTGACTTCATAAATTTTAAACGTTCCATTGCTTTCAAATGTCGTTACTTCCGTTAAATAGAGGTCAGTAAACTCTTTTTTATAGAGACGTTCAAATCGATCAGGGTTAAACAACTTATCAAATGCCCCTATAGTATCACGATGCTGCAACTGGAGATCTTTGAGACGATTATGGGTATTATCGTACCGATTTTGAGCTAGCTCTAACTGCTGAAACTCTTTTTTACTCTCCAAGCGAAGGGAACGATACTCTTTCCCTTTCGGAATCAAAAATAAAAATGAAAAAGCAACCACTCCAATGAGCAAAAGAAGGGAGAATATAACGACATAAAGTGTTTGACGATTCATTTTTCACCCTCTTCAGCTGTCTCATCATCGAGATAGTTCGTTGAAACGAATCGGTACCATCCGTTCTCAATCGGATAAAAACCCGTAAAGGTGCGATGAAATATAGATCTTAACGGCGCGTGCAGCATATATTCATAGGTATCTTTATTGGGAGTAGTACCGTATAAAATCAAAGATCTTGATTCCAACTCTGCACGCGAAAGGGTAATCTCTTCGGGGACAAGGTCAAAGAGATTGCGGATACTCTCTTTCATAACCGTATTACTGGTTGTTACCTGCTCGGCAATTTTTGCTTCATCCTCTATGATTTTTATCTGATCTTCCATCTGAGCGATTGAGCGCTTTAACGACCCCTCTTTTTGAGCTACCACTTTGCGTTCATGGGAAAAATCATATATTTTGTACTCTAAAAAGAGATATGTTCCCACGAGCATTGCAATCGTTACCGTAAAAAAGAAAAGAACAAGACGCAATTCACCGCTGATTAAACGCTTCGTTCGTGGGGAAATAAAACTGTGATTCATAACCCCTCCTCTTCTAACATAGAGAGGGCTGCCACTTCATCTGCCACATCAATATGCCGAATAAGTACATTTAAAAAAAGTTCTTCTTCAAGGTAACGCTTGAGTTCACTTCCGCTCCCATAAGCGTCTGCAATATAAACGGTCTCTACGAAACGATTACGGCAGTGCTCTCCCCCATAAAAACGTATCAATGACCGTTGAATGAGCTCAAATCGACGATAGTCATTATTAAATCGATCCATCTCAGATTTTATATCATTCCCGTGAGAAGAGGTTCCTTTTTTTTCCTCATATGTCATTTCATCTTCGCTGAATTCCGCAATCTCTTCAAGTGCATCCAAATCCTCAATATCACTCAAGTCATCTAACTCTTCTAAAATATCCAAATCATCAAGAGACTCTATGTCATCAAGACTTATCCCTTTTTCAAGATATTCCTCATCTTTAATTCCTACCGCAAATCCGGCAGTACTCTCCTCATCCTCGCTATCCATCACACTCTTCTCAGTCATAGGATAGTGATGTGCATATTCAAGTTTTCCATTCTCAAATAATGCAATACTAAACGAATCTTTTTGCGCCAATGCATAGAGGGCGAATCCCCCTTTGATCTTATCGGCAAAAAAATGTTCGAGGATAGAAAAAGGGGAAAAAATAAAATCAAGCCCGATGGAGCTATACCGATGTTCGAGGATATCAAGCTCTCTCTGTGAACTGTACAAAAGCCACTTTCCGTTGCGACAGAGTGTTTTTGTACCGATAATCTCTTCCATCTCATCAGCCAAGTGCGGAGAACACCCTGCCAATGCTCCTTGTTTAAGCTCAGGATTCAACAATGCCACATAATGCAATGGAGAGTCATCGAGGTATTTACGGAGAAAAGAAACCATATCTTCATACGAAGATGCCCCTTCAAATCGTCTGTTCTCTTTGTAAAGGAGTTTTTTTTGCTTTTTCGCCACAACCCGAACGTCGTGTATTCCCCCATCTTGTACAATAGCGATGAAAATTTTTCGGTAAAACCGTTCTATCACTTAGAGTCCTCATGAGGATGGCATAATGGATGCGATTGACGATAATTATCCATTTTCAATGCATTTCCCAGCTTGGTATAAATCTGTGTCGTAGACATACTCGCATGCCCCAACAATTCGCTAACATCGGCAATTCGCGCCCCATTGTTTAACAATTCGGTTGCATACGTATGACGCAATTGATGTGGGGTCACTTTAAGTCCAACCTTTGCAAATGCCTTAATAATGGTATATCTTAGACTATTTTCGCTTAATTTTTCACCTTTAGCCTCAAAAATATACTCTCGTGAGGCGTTTGTCCGTTGATAAGCAAGTACCATGTCACTAATACTCTCTATCATAGGAATATCCCTCTCTTTTGACCCTTTCCCTCGGACACGAGACCATCCATCCCCCATATCCTCAAGTTTTAAATGAGTGAGTTCTGAGATTCGAAGTCCCATTGTATACAGGAGCGCGATTGCCAATGCGGCCTGAGGTTCAGCGTATTGCAATGCATGAGAAATTTGTTCATGCGTGATCGGTTTTGGGAGGGTTTTGGGGATTTTAATACTCTCATCCCCTCGAAGTTCAACTCTCGTCCCATTATCTCGGAGATATTTAACAAAACTTCGTATGGCACTGAGTTTAGCGGCAATTGTTTTGGCTTTTAACGGTGCGATTTTCAGGCGAAGCGGCATAAGGTTAAGGGTAATATCACCATTTTGGATCTCTATTTCTGCGTGCGCGATCATCTCATCAATGGCATCGTGATAACTTCGTATCGTTAGGTGAGAATAGCCTCGCATCGTATCAAGATACTTTAAAAATGCCTCTTTAGCATTATAGAGTTCAGACATCTAACCCACCCTAAAGGGTATGTTCCATAAGTTTCGATGTGATCAGTGCTTTGGCCACTTCCATATCTAAACCAGCCAAATCAATCGGCTCAGAGGCAAAAAAATCGAGCGTTCCAAACGGTTTGGGAACACTAAATCGATCCCAGCTGGGGAGTTGCCAAAACTTTGAGGGGACACAGCTGTAGACAATCACTTTGGTGTTACGTTTTTGCGCCATAATCACAACTCCGTCACTCATCACATGTCGAGGCCCTTTCGGACCATCGGGAGTTATCCCGATATCATACCCCTCTGAGAGTGATTTAAGTCCTTGAATAAGCACTTTTGCCCCTCCGCGAGTGGTAGAGCCGTGAATCGTCCCCAGCTTAAAATAGCGCATAATACGTGCAATAATCTGACCGTCAAAATGATCGGATATCAAGACATTAGCCTTGGGATTTTTGCGAAATTGATAGTAGAGATAGGGCTGCATCAATAAATCCCCGTGCCAAAAAGCAAAAATAACCGGTTCTGAGGGGATGACTTTGGGAAGATGGAACCGCTTTCGGTTCGTAAGATAGATAAGGCGAATCAGGAAGGTTCCGATAGGGGGGATAAACCACAACGCAAGTTTACGAAGAAGTTCTTTACGCAAGGATTTCTCCATACTGGACGTTGCGGGAAACCTCCGTTATTTTTACTTTAGCAATTTTACCCAGCCACTCTTCAGACCCTTTGACTTTAACGGAAAGATTGTTATCACTGCGGCCTGCAACATGTCCACTCTCACGCAGCTCTTCAAAATAGACCTCA
>DATDUY010000054.1:0-3410 GCA_035290165.1 Sulfuricurvum sp.
CGGCAAAGTGAACACAGCATGGACTATTTCAGCCGTTCACATGCATGGTTTACTACCTATGGACCTGCCGATAATCCGCAGTTTATTGTTACGGTCATGGTAGAGCATGGAGGTCATGGAGGGGAAGCCACCGGAGGGATGATTTCATCTATCTATAACAAGCTTGATGATTTAGGGTATATTAAAAAAGCTCCCCCGCAGGAGCAATAGTTACTCTTCGAGTGTCCGGACGATCAAACTTTTCGGAAGAGTGAATTTTTCAATCAGCGCTACCTCTTTTTGACGCATCTCCCCGTTATCGACTTCGTGGTCAAATCCGAGTAAATGAAGCATTCCGTGGATAAAGAGGAGGGCGATTTCATCGTCTTCACTGTGTCCCAGATCATCGGCAACACTTTGGACTTTATCGACACTGATAACGATACTTCCAAGAGGCGCACCCGGAAACGGATCACTCGGAAAACTGAGGACATCGGTCGCTTTGTCGATGTCACGAAACTCACGGTTGATCTCTGCGATTTCGGTGTTATCGGTGAGAATCAGCTCAATCTCTTGGTTGCTCAGAGTATCAGCAATTTGTTCCAGGAGCTTAAAATTATAGGTTTTATCGGTTCGGTTATCAAGTTCTATCATGGCGGTATTGTAGCATAAGGATTACGTCGGTACAATCACACACAAAGGTAATTATGATGAAAAAAGCACTTTGTATTATGAGCGGCGGGATGGATTCGACCCTCGTTGCCTATATTATGGCCTCACGCGGGTATGAGATTGTGGCACTCCATTTCAACTACGGCCAGCGTACCGTAGCGAAAGAACTTTCATCCTTCCGTGCTATTTGCGATGGTTTAGGGGTGTCTGAGAAATACGAGATCGATCTTGATTTTTTTAAAACCATCGGTGCCTCAGCACTGACCGATCACACTATCGCCGTTCCGACAGGGGGGATTGAAGCGGGAGTCCCTATCACCTATGTACCGTTTCGCAACGGTATATTCCTCTCCATAGCCACCGCCATTGCCGAAAAAGAGGGGTGTTCTGCCATCGCTATCGGTGTTGTCGAAGAGGATAGCAGCGGTTATCCTGATTGTCGAGAATCCTTTATCGAAGCGTTTGCCCAAGCGGCGAACTTGGGGACGAGAGAGACAACGAACCTCACGATAGAGATGCCGCTTGTCCGTCTCCAAAAATCAGAAATTGTCCAAGAAGCGATCAAGCTGGGTGCACCGCTGCATTTGACATGGAGTTGCTACCAAAGCGAAGAGAGAGCATGCGGCGTATGCGACAGCTGTCGATTGCGTTTGCGCGGCTTTGAACGTGCCGGAGCGGTTGATCCAATAGAGTATGTTTGATTCTCACACGTCACCCATAACGATCCACTACCGTCCCCGCAATCGTAATACCTATATTACGATAACCCATAACGGTGAAGTGTGTGTACGGACACCGATCAAAGATGAAAAACGGATACGGATGATTTTACGTGAGAGAGAAAATTGGATTCGCTCTAAAATATCTGTAATTGCATCCGCTACAATGACCTATCATACCCTTGGTGAATCCATATGCTTCAGAGGAGAATGTCTCCCAATTACTCAGTTTTCAAATTTGTCTGAAACACTCAAAAAAGCTAAAAATACCATTGATATTGAAAAATATTACTCAATTTTTTATAAAAATGAGGCAATATTAACCCTTCCATCACGTGTATCGCATTATGCACGAAAGATAAATTTATACCCGAAAGAGATCAAATTTAAAAAAATGAGACGCCGATGGGGGAGTTGCAGCAGCGAGGGAATTGTGACCCTCAATACGATGATGATGCAGCTCTCTTATGCCCATATCGACTATATTATCGTACATGAATTAGCCCATTTGCGACATATGAACCATTCACGCGATTTTCATACTTTGGTACGAAGTATTTTGGAAAATGAGCAGGATTTACGCAGAGAATTGAAACAAATACGGATGATTCATTAAATTTTCTTTCAAAGATTATATTAACATATACTAATGTAATATCATAAAAGTTACTCGAATAGGGTTCTAGAATGAAAAAAGAAAATATTATCATTTACCTTATAGGTGTGTGGGTCAGCATATTAATCTTAAGTAGTATGGGTGTATGGTTACTCGATTTTTCTAATTCAAAACAAAGTATTCCTATTCATGCTACAGTGGAAGCTTCCGGTTCTATTATTGCCCTTTTTCTCGCTTTTTTTCTTTTTAAATTTGACAATGACTCCCAATATTTAAGCCGTTATCATTTTGCTTCCATTGCACTTATCGCGATGGGAATATTCGAATTATTTCATGCTATCAGTCTCCCCGGTTCACTTTTTGTTTGGTTCCATACGATTGGGCTCTTATTGGGCAGTATTCTTTTCCTTAGTGTATTTCTTCCTGAAAAAAAAGTTTCCCTTACACTCTATTATGGCTTACCTATCGTAACAGCAATAGTTTCACTAGGTATTTCAATCTTTTTACTCTTTCATGGTGAAATGCTACCATCTGCAATTGTCAATGGCTATTTCTCGACAAGTGAAATTGTTTTAAATAATCTATCCGGTTTTTTATTTTTTTTAGCGGCATATTCTTTTATCCGTTACTACCGTATGGAGCAAGAATCGAAAGACCTCTATTTTATCGGCCTCACCATCATGCTGGGGAGTGCTGCATTTCTTTTTCAAAATTCGGTAATTTGGGAATCTTATTGGTGGTATTGGCACTTCATCCGTTTGGGAGGATTGTTATTTGTCCTTCTCTATTTTATCCGTTTTATTGCAGAAAAGAACAAAAATTTTATCAGTCGAGAAATACAATCCAGCATTGTTGATTTTTCTGCGGATGCCATTATCACAATATCGCCGAATGGGATCATTTTAACATGGAATGCTTCATCTGAAAAGCTTTTTGGCTATACAATTGATGAGGCTGTCGGTAAACCGATGGTTTTTCTTTATAGTTTGGATTGGGCATCGAAAGAAGCAGAAATTCGTAATCATATTTTAGAAGGAGCATCTTTAGAACAATTGGAAACGGTATTTATTTCTAAGAAAGGGATTGAACTGAATGTTGCCATTTCTCTTGCACCGCTTAAAAATTCAAACGGAGAGATTATTGGTCTCTCGAAAATTGTTCGAGATATTACAGATAAAAAACGTGCGGAAGATCAAATTCGTATCCTTAATTCCGAATTGGAGCGTAAAGTAGTAGAGCGTACAGCCGCACTTCAAAGTGCTTACGATGAGATGGAGGCCTTTACCTATTCGGTTTCACACGATCTGCGATCCCCATTGCGTGCGACGGATGGATTTTCTCAGGCACTTCTTGAAGACTATGGTAGCAAGCTTGACGCAACGGCGCAAGATTATCTCTCCCGTATCCGCTCAGCCAGTCAAAAG
>DATDUY010000055.1:0-3025 GCA_035290165.1 Sulfuricurvum sp.
TGTGGCGATTATGGGGTTTCTCTCCGCCCTTATCGTCGGACCGTGTGTTGCGGCACCGTTAGCGGGGGCATTGATCTATATCGGTCAAACGGGAGATGCGCTTCTCGGCGGTGTCGCCCTTTTTGCCCTCAGTATCGGAATGGGGATACCGTTGGTAGCGGTGGGGACAAGTGCCGGCAAATTTATGCCTCGTCCTGGTGTTTGGATGGATACGGTCAAATCGATTTTCGGTGTGATGCTCATCGGTGTATCGATCTGGATGATCAGCCGTATCCTCGATGAAAATATCTCGATGATGCTCTGGGGAGCCTTGGCGGTATTTGTAGCGATCAATATCGGAGCGCTTGAGCCGATTCGCGGACGTTGTATTAGGTGCGGTCGTGCCAATAAAAAAGCGCTGGGTTTGATTATTCTTATGTACGGTATGTCTTTACTTCTAGGGGGTATGAGCGGTGCAAAAGATCCGCTTCACCCTCTTGATCCGTTTTTACCGAATAAAGAAGCAACGGTTTCCGTAGCGCAGAATCAGCATAAAACATTTGAAAAAATAACTTCTATTGAAGAGTTGGATGCGATTTTGGCAGAGAACAAAGGGAAAAAAGTTTTGGTTGATTTTTATGCCGACTGGTGCACTGCGTGTAAAGAGCTAGAAAGCAAGACCTTTACTGACGAAGCGGTGAAGAGTGCAATGGACAGTTATATTCTGGTGCAAGTCAATTTGACCGCCAACGATGAGGCAGCACGTGCGATAAGCTCTAAATACGGCATTTTCGGTCCTCCCGCAATTTTATTTTTTAATGAGAGCGGTGAGCGGATAAAAAGTGCCGATATCGTCGGCTTCAAAGAACCGCAAGAGTTTTTAAATCACTTAGGAGGACTGTAATGGGAAAAATTGTTTTACTGTTATCACTCTTGGCAAGTGTTGCTTTCGCCGAACTTAAATGGGCAACGTCGTATGACGCCGCATTGGCACAAGCTAAAAAAGAGAAAAAAAAAGTAATGGTGATGTTATCGAAAGAGGATTGCCCCGCCTGTGAGTATATGAATGATGTCGTATTTGAAGAAAATGCGGTAATCCAAGAAGTTCACAAAAACTTTGTCCCCGTTCATATCGATATCCACAAAGATTTTATTCCTGAGGGGTTAGGATATATCGGAACACCGACTTTTCACTTCCTCGATGCAAAAGGGAAAAAGATCGGTCGTCATGACGGAGGGGAAAATGTACCTACGTTTATGGGGATTTTGGGAAAATTCAAAAAGTAAACCTGAGCAAATATATTGGCTAATATGTTAGAATACTTCTCATGAACACACAAAATGAGATAGTCGAATTTTTGCAAAACAATCGCAAACTTCTTTTAGACAAATACCATGTTACTAAAATAGGTCTATTCGGCTCATTTGCCCGTAATGAACAAAAAGATAACAGTGATGTTGATCTATTGATAGAGTGGGAAGAGGGGACGCAAAATATCTATGATATAAAAGATTCTTTGAAACAATTTCTTTCTATTTCATTTAATCGTAGTGTAGATATCGCTCGTGAAAAATATTTAAAGCCGTATGCACGAGAACTGATTTTGAAAGATATGTTGTATGTCTAACAACATTACATTGAATCTGAATGCACTTATTGAGTCTATTGAAAAAATAGAGTTGTATTCAAAAGATTTTGGTGATGCGGATACATTTTATCACGACCAAAAAAGCTTTGATGCTTCGATGATGCAATTCGTCGTTATTGGTGAAATAATTTCCCGTTTAGATGAAGACTTTAAAACCTCACACGCTGAGATACCGTGGCAAAAAATAAAAGATTTTAGAAATATTATTGCACATGATTATTTTGGTATTGATGCGGATGAGATTTGGGATATTATCAACAACAAGTTACTGCCCTTGAAAAGCGATATTAAAAAACTAATAGAATAAGAGAAAGGTACTCAATGTCCCATTTACCGGATGCTCTAAAAGTGGGTGTAGACTCCATTGACCAACGGCATGAAGAGTTTTATGTGCTGTACGAAACACTCAAAAATGCCACGGATAGCGAATTTTTAGAGGCTTTCGATGCGGTGATTCTCCATACACAGGGACATTTTTCCGAAGAAGAGGCAGATATGGATAGTGTTGTTTATCCGAACAAAGCCGAACATAAACAAGAGCACCTAAAAGCACTCGATGAGATGAATTATTTCAGAGAGAAAGGTTCAAGCGGGAAACTAATGTTTGCCAAAGCGTATGTGAAGGATCGGCTGGGTGATTGGTTTCGTAATCATTTGCTCAATATGGACAGTGATTTGGCTAGGGTAATCACCCTAAGCCACTAAAATTTTATTTGTTTTCAACCAATTTATCCAAAATATAAAGCTGCATATTTTTATGCGGTATCTCTTTTTCCAATGCTTCCGAATAAATCTTCGCTACCTCTTTGGCATGTAATGTGTAGTCGAAATGGGGAAAATGATTTTCCCATCCGTTTTTGATAATCTTTAATGCGACTGTATCGATTAGATACTCTTTGAAAATTGCATAGGTCGCAAAAAACATCCCCGTAAACAGTATCGCCATTAAAATCAAAAGGTGACAATCAATTTTTGCCAAAACAGTATGAAAAAGTGCCGATGCAGGGAGCAAAATAAGATGCCACAGGGCAATAAATACGAGATAGCTTCGTCCGATACTGAGTCTAAATCCGGGGATTTTCCCCTCTAATTTCAATCCCTCTTGATACATTTTATTGGTTTTGAGCAGATCACGAAAAAGCATCGGACCATCACTCAGACTAAAGACGTAAGGGATGATTTTTTCATCCGTAAAGGTGCGGCTTTTGGTTTTCATCCATGAAAAAATTCTAAACATTTTGATCCTTGATAATGTTACTCATACGTGCGGCACTCCCGTGACCTAAAAGTTCACGAAGTGCTCTGGCATCGTTAAAAAAAGCGGTTTTATCCATTTGTTGATACGCATTATACAGATTTTGAGCATTGACTTCGGTTTGAATAAACTCGGGATGGAG
>DATDUY010000056.1:0-2081 GCA_035290165.1 Sulfuricurvum sp.
CCGAGTTTGCGCAGTGAACCGCGTGTCAGTGTCCACGAAAATACCGATATTCGAGTTTTCAGCGCTGAAATCCCTTACGAGATTGTCACGTGTGATGTCGCCTTTATCCCCCTCGAACTGATACTCGAATCCATCGATAAACTTGCTTCTAAATACATTGTTCTTTTGTTTAAACCGCAGTTTCAAGTGGGACGTGAAGTAAAACGGGATAAAAACGGCGTCGTCAAAGACGATAAAGCGATCGGCAAAGCGATGATCCGTCTCGAAGATGCCTGTGCATTGATGGGGTGGAAACTCATCGCCAAAGAGGTTGCCCATATAGCAGGGAAAGAGGGAAATCAGGAGACGTGTTATGGTTTTGTCAAAGGTTGATTCCATCGCCATCGGCGGATTTGACGGGATGCACATCGGGCATCAAAAATTATTTGATGCTTTGGGAAAAAATGGGGCGATAGTCGTTATCGAGACGGGATACGCCAATCTCACCCCCTCCCATGAGCGTGAACACTATACCCACTATCCAATTCTCTACTACTCTCTTGAGGATATTCGTCATCTTGAGGGGGAAGCGTTTATAGCGATGCTACGAGAGCGGTTTCCCCATTTACGTAAAATAGTGGTGGGGTATGATTTTCATTTCGGAAAAAATCGCCGCTATTCTCACGCCAATTTAGGTGAATTGTTTGGCGGTGAAGTCAAAGTGATCGATCAAGTGTGTATCGAAGACGATTCGGTACACTCTCATAAAATCCGTTCTAAAATCCAGATTGGCGACATCAGCGGAGCCAACCGCTTTTTAGGACACAACTACTCAATCAAAGGTAGCGTCATCAAAGGGCAGGGGATCGGGAAAAGCGAGCTTGTCCCGACGCTCAATCTCGAATGCCCCGGATATTTGCTCCCTTACGAGGGTGTCTATGCCGCACTCACCCGTCTCGATGGGGAAGAGCATTTTCACCCTTCCGTTGTTTTCGTCGGGCATCGTGTCACAACGGATGGAAGTTACGCCATTGAGAGCCATATTTTAGGTGAGACTATCGGTCAATGTGAAAAGGTGATGATCAGCTTTGTCAAATTTTTACGCAAAAATCAGAAGTTTGAGTCTCTCGAAGAGCTTAAAAAAGCGATCAGTGATGATATTTTAAACGCTCGCAGAGAACTCCTTCATCTGAGTTTATAGGAATTTAATCTCTATCAGGGTAAAATCCCGTCAATATTTCCATGCAAAGGACGCTACCTATGGGTGAGTTGTTTACCTTCTTCGGCCTTATCAGCCACGATCATAGCTTCATTTTCCTCACACACATGCTGCTTGCAGCGGCAATCGTGTTGATTATTGCGAAAATGGCGACTTCAAATCTCCGTCTTGTTCCAAGCGGAGCACAAAACGTTATGGAAGCTTATCTTAGCGGTGTACTCGCAATGGGTGCGGACGTTATGGGTAAAGCGGAAGCACGTCGTTACCTTCCACTTGTTGCGACCATCGGTCTTTTCGTCGGTATTGCAAACGTTATCGGAGTTATTCCCGGTTTCGAAGCACCGAGTGCATTTTTGGACTTTACCCTAGCACTTGCTTTGGTCGTTTTCACCTACTATAACTTCGAAGGTATTCGTCGTAACGGTTTGATCAGCTACTTGAAACACTTTATGGGTCCTGTATGGTGGTTGGCATGGTTGATGTTCCCGATCGAGATCGTTTCTCACATCTCCCGTATCATCTCTTTGAGCTTCCGATTATTCGGTAACGTCAAAGGGGACGACATGTTCTTGATGGTTATCTTGATGTTGGCTCCTTGGTTGCTTCCGATGATCCCGTTTGCATTGTTGACATTTATGGCTTTCTTGCAAGCGTTCATTTTCATGATGCTCACCTACGTTTACCTCGGCGGTGCAGTTCTTCTTCACGACGACCACTAAGCCCTCTATATGAAGCGAAGTACATTCGATGCACTTTTAAGCTTCCTCGGAGGCGTCTCTTGGGCTTTCGTTATCGTCGGAGCCTGGGTCACCTTTCAATCTTTCGTTTTCCTCGGTATTGTCCCCGCGCTGATGTTTACCTTCCTCTTTATCTTTTTAGCGGT
>DATDUY010000057.1:0-10400 GCA_035290165.1 Sulfuricurvum sp.
TCAGCTCCCCGCCGCTTACGCGCGGTTTCATGGGATGATTGTGGAATATGTTAAGGGGAATAGTAAGGGGAAAATTGTTAATATAGAACAGATTTTACTCATCCAAAAGGTATTAAGTTGAATTTTAATATCATAAAAATGATTGCAACGAAATCTCAAAAGTTAGTTTCTAAATTGAAGCGTATTAATAACTTTATGGATAATAATTGGCATCTATTTTTCTATATTTTTATAGGCATATTTATTGCGATTTATCTTAGTTGTTATATTAGCCCTTTTGATCAATCTCAATGGAATGAGTATAAATTGAATATTCATGTCGAGTTGGCAGGAGCTTTTTTTGATATTGTCATATTCGGTATTATTTTTTATCTATTTCAATTGATGTTTCAAAAAAAGGAAAAAATTATCCAACTATCAGAACAACTTGATGATTATAGAGACTGGGATGAAAAAGAAGCTGGTTATAGAGTTATAGGAATATTGAAACGTTTGCATAAATTGGGTATTAAAAATGTCAATTTATCAAGATGCCATTTTAATGACATCAATATTATTGGTGATGTAGGTAAAAGTTTTGGTTTTGATTTTAAAGAATCAGATCTTACGGATGTAACATTTACAAATATAATACTTAATGGCGCAAATTTTAATCGTGTTGACGGTAATTTAGTTGCTAATTTTGCAGATTATTGTAATAATCCAAGGACAATCTTTACAAATTGCTATTTAAGTAGACCTAGCTTTTCAAAGAATACATTTTATGCATTTAATTTTAATGCTACAACATTTAGGAATGCACAGGTTATAGATTCACAGTTTTATTATGCACAATTTAGAAATTGTATATTTGATAATATAAAATTTACAAATGTAATTTTTCAGAACTCTTTATTTCAAAATATGGATATGTCAATAGCATCATATGTGAATACAAAATTTGTAAAATGTACTTTTGAAAACTGTATATGTCCAGACTCGAACGAATCAATACTGTTTGAAGAATGTAAATACAAAACTGAAAAATCTGAGTAAATAATTCAATCTACTTTTCAAACACCTCTTTGACTCATCCCACTTCTATGTTTGTGCTATAATTTACCAAAATGAACAAAAGAGGGGGTGTTGCATGAGCGAAAACGATATTATGAAAATTAGCGATACGATCATCCGAATCGCGCATCCCCAAAAGCTCCTTTTGTTCGGTAGCGGTGCAACGGGAACGATGAACAGTGAGAGCGATCTCGATTTTCTCGTCGTAACGAAACATTGCAGTGATGAAGATGTACAGGTACGCCGTGAACTTTATCGCCAAAATGTTCGTATTCCCCTCGACATCATCTATGTGACCCCCGAAGCGTTATCGGCGAAACTCTCTACCAACGACCCCGCGTTCAATGACCTCTACTATAACGCCAAGGTTATGTATGGGTAATGCCACTGCGGCGAGGGAATGGCTCTCTTTTGCCCTCAAAGATTTAGAAGAAGCGATCCTTTTGGATCAGCATGACTTTTATACCGACAAGATCGGTTTTTCATTACAGCAAGCGTCTGAAAAATGTCTCAAAGCACTATTGGCTTACGAGAATAAAAAGATTACAAAAGTGCATGATTTGGTAGAATTGTTAGCTGAGGTCGATAGTGTTTTAAAATTTGATGATTATGTCGAAACGATGACACGGCTTAACGGATTTTATATCGCATCGCGTTATCCGATGCCGATTATCTTCTCTCCCTCAAAAGAACAAACGAAAGCGTATATTGTCAAAACGCAAGAGTTTTACGAGACGATTAAAAATATCTGCGCTTAAAAGGCATTGTCACTTTTTTTGTTCCGGCAAAAAAGTAACCAAAAAAACCTCGTCTCTGCGGCAAATCGCTCGCACGCTCTTGGCACTTCTGCCTCCGCGTGCGGCTTTTAAGGATGCCGTAGAGACCATTTGTTTATTTATTTTCGCCGTCGCAAAAATTATCCCAATCTCAAATACTCTTTGCCCTCACATCATACCTAGAGCAAGGTCGTGTGCAGTAGTGCACAAGCGTACCGCCAGCGTTCTGGGATGAGGGCGCTTTTCTTTTGGTTCTTTTCTTTATTAAAAAGAAAAGGACAAAGGAATCAAAACACCTCTTTAACCCGTCCCACTTCCCCGCTCATAAGACGCACTTTAATCCCGTGGGGATGGTTCGGGGATTTAGTGAGGATGTCACGGACAACTCCCTCTGTTAATCTACCTGTCGATTGGTCCTCTTTGAGGACGATGCTTACCCGTTTGCCCGACATGATATTTTTACGCTCTTTGCCATCCATAGTTGATCCCTTGTTGTATTAAAGTGGAATGATAGCGCAATAGTCGATAAACGGTATGTGAACGGCAAACGCGTTATAATTCCACCATCAATTTACAATTTTAGGAGAATCAATGATTCGTTTCGCAATGCTCTCAATAGTGACCATTTTAATCTTTAGCGGATGTACGGTAAAAGAGTTCGGTGATGGTGTCAGTGATGGCGTAGATGATGTAAAGCGAGTGATTCGCGGGAATAATAACTAATCCCGCATCCTCTTTAGCACGCTAGCACTTCGATAATGTCTACACCCTTAGGGACAAGACACAAAAAACTGTACGTTTCATCTCCGAGTGTCTCATAACTGTGAGGCACCCCTGCTGGGATGAGTAACACATCTCCCGCACCCGCTTCAATCGTTTTATCCCCGATCACCACACGTGCTCGACCGCTGAGGACGTACTGTTCATGTTCAACACTGTTGGTATGCAGTGGCATATGACCACCTGCGGCGATGGTGAAGTTGCGCATCGCAAATGTGGGGGATTCATCGGGTGAGAGGAGCATTTTCATGGCTACCCCTTTGCCCGCTTTTTGGGGAGTCGCTTCGATGGTGTCGATCTGTTTGTGTAAAAACATAATTTGCCTCGTAATAGTTAAGTACGAAAGGGTAGCATAGGAGAGTTAAAAATTTCTAACGCAGATAACGGAGAAGCTGTCCTTTAAAAGGGAGGGCAAGATAGGTTGTATCCAGAGGTTTGCTTTGGGTATGAGAGAAATCGAGATCCACCATTTTTTTACTGAAATTGGAGTGGTTTCCGCGCCCCGGATCGACAATGATCACTTCGCACGTTTGTTTCGTATGGCGATCGATAAATCCTGCTAAAAGGTTAATGTGATCTCTCTCATAAAGAAGATCACTCCCGATGATAAGATCAAATGTACCCAAATCATCATCTATATCTCCCCATCCGGTACGGGTAAAAGGGATGAGGTTATCATTATTGATACGGACATTTTCATCCATAAACCGTTCGGCTTCGGGGTGGTAATCGGTGGCGGTGATGTTGGCGGATCGGTGGTTGAGGACGAGACTGGCTAATCCGATACCGCATCCCACCTCTAAAATCCGTTTTCCCGCAATGTCAAAATCGCTCATCAGATGGGCAAGGATTTTGCTCGAATCCCAGATGACACCAAACAGCGGCCATGACGCGGAGGATATTCCGAGATTGTGCGCCATATCATCGGTATCGTAATATTGTTGTGTATCTCTGAGGGTTCGGACGTGAATATCAGCGTTGATAAATTCGAGGGTTTGGTAACGGAATCGTAAGGAGGAAGACATAATACCTTGCGCTTACGCGCGAAGGTTTAACCACGAAGGAGGATTGTCGAAACTGAGTTCACTTTCGTGCCAGTCGGTTTTTTCACTGTTGCGGGCGTGTAATTGACCGCCGATAAGGGTATACTGGAGCCCCGTTACATTGCTGGTAAGTTTTTTACCCTCTTTTAACGCATCTAAAACGGCTTCTCTGCTTTCCATAGTGGTCCTTTTAAAATCGGCTTGGAAAAACACCTGTTAGTGTCTTAGTAAAATGATTTGTGGAAAAAATGAAATCTTCCGCATAAATGCGGAAAGCTTTAGGGGATTGCAAAGGACAAAATTGTCCTTGCCATCTAAATGGGCTTAGCTCATTTAGATGTGTAACACAAACAGAACTTACAGAGCTGTAACGTTTTCTGCTTGTGGACCTTTGTCACCTTGACCTACTGTGTAAGTCACTTTTTGACCTTCGTCAAGAGAAACACGGCCATAACCAGTGCTGTTGATTTGACGGAAATGTACGAATACATCTTTCCCGCCGTTATCTTGTTGGATAAATCCAAAACCTTTTTCGCTGTTGAACCATTTAACTGTTCCGTTTAGTACTTCTGCCATAATAGACCCTTTGTGTTGTTATACACTTCGTTTCCGAAGTGGTCGAAAATATAAAGTGGAGTATTCTTATGGTAGATCGTACTGTTAACTAAAAGGTCTTCAATAAAAAACAAACCAAAGATGAAACTCTAAATCATCTTTCAATGGAAATATTATACCTGAAAAAAAACTTAATAGCAAGAGAAAGTAATTATACTTTGGACTGAACCGTAATTTTCGTCGCTTCGAACAGCTCTGCCGCTTTTTGGATCATCGGCTCTTTGAGGACATCGCCGCCGTCAAACTCTTTGACACTGCTCTCATCGCATTGGCTGACACAGCTTCCGATCCCGATTTCAGCCTCTTCAACCATAGAAGCGGGTTCGGGGATACTCTCTTCTATCGGTGCTTCGACGATAGGTGTTTCTACTTCGGGAGGAGTTGGCTCCTCTGTAGATTTACTGCACCCTTGAGATTTGATCTGGGTGGTGATCCCATAAATCTCTCGGACAAACTGGCGAATGATCCCGAAACTGTTTTTGAGGAGCTCTTTATCCTCATTCTCGGCACAGCTCTCCCACGTCAGGGTCTCATTCTCATAGGAGAGGAACGTGACATTGGTTTTAAAACACACGCCCAGCTCTGAGCTTCGGTCACTGATTCGTTCACACAGCTGTTCGTAAGAAGATTTAACCGCAGGGGGAGTAGGGGTGACATGAATACTCGGCGATTCACTGATATTTGCCGCAGCAGGAGCAGAAGCTTTTGCCGGCGGATGGGAAATGCGTGATTCGAGAGATTCGATCATATCGTCGATCTCTTTGATTTTAAGGGCTTCGATCATTTTAAAGAGGACGAGGCTGACGACAAACCCGCCGTCGGCGTTGATCGCGAAAAGGGTTTTGGCGTCGCTGAGGATACGGAAAAATCGTTCGATTACCAATGGGCTGAATCGGTGATCCCCCTCATAAAGGCGCTCTTTGAGATAGGCGATCAGCTCATCGACGACCATCTCCGATTCGTATGCTTCGAGTTCTTGGAGCATTTGGATGAGGCTTGCGCGATCTTTGGCAAAAATAGCGTCAAAAAGACGGCTAATGTAATCGGGATCGAGAAGTCCCAGCATATCGGCGACGGTTTTGACGTCTACGAACCCTTTGGAGTAGATGATCGCCTGATCCATAAGAGTCAAGGTGTCACGCAGAGAGCCCGAACCGCTGCGGGCTAGGATATCGAGTGCTTCGGCTTGGTACTCGATGTTCTCCAAATGGAGGATATGACTGAGGTGGTGGACGATGTTCGGGTGGCTGATCCGTTTGAACCGAAAATGCTGTGTACGGCTGAGAATCGTCGGCGGAAGTTTGAGCGGATCGGTCGTCGCGAGGATGAACTTGACGTATTCGGGCGGCTCTTCGAGGGTTTTTAGGAGGGCGTTGTGCGCCTCTTTGGTGAGCATGTGCACTTCGTCGATAATAAAGATTTTAAAATTAGCACTCGCAGGGCGGTATTTGGTATGTTCGATCAGATCGCGGATATCATCGATCTTGCGGCTGGAAGCGGCATCCATCTCGATGATGTCGATATGACGCCCTTCGTTTGCCATAAGACAGTGACTGCACACATCGCACGGCGCGGAAGTGGGACCGTTTTCACAAATAAGCGATTTGGCTAAAATCCGTGCGGTAGAGGTTTTCCCTGATCCGCGAAGTCCTGAAAAAAGGTAGGCGTGAGAGAGGCGTCTTGAATCGAGGGCAAGGGAGAGGGTTTGGGAGATACTCTCCTGTCCGATAAGCTCTTCGAAACGTCGTGGACGGTATTTGAGTGCAAGTACTTCGGATGTGCCCAATTGAGACCTCTTTGATTTTGAGTAAGTGAGTTTACCGTGGTTACGATAAATTTTAGATTACAGTGACAACCACTCTTTAGCGACGCGGCGAAGCCCTTCGGGATTTTCGGAGGCAAAAAATTTGAGACTTGTCTCCTCGAAACGTTGCGTAAAATCGTAGTGGCTCTCCAAATATTCGACGATCGCTTCACCTGAGTGGATCAGGGTGCTTTTCCCCTCAAAATAGGTATCGATAGCCGCAGCGACTAACGGAAAGTGGGTACATCCGAGGATAATCGCATCGGGAGTTTTATCAAGATTCCCAAAATAATGGTGCAATGCACTCTGGAGCACTTCACCCTCATAGAGTCCCTCTTCGACGATCGGGACGAGGAGCGATGTTGCGATGGCACTAAGATTTTTGTATCCGAGAATCTGCAACCTTTTTTCATACGCTCCCGACTTGACGGTCGCTTTGGTACCTAAAACGAGAATATTTGCATCGGTAGAGGGGATGGCATTTTTGAGTGCCAGCACCCCCGGATCGACGACGCCGATAACATCGCAGTTACTGTGCAGACGCATCTCATCAAGAGCATAGGCGCTGACGGTATTGCACGCGGTGATGAGGAGATCGATTTCAAAGTTTTTGAAAAATTCGAGGGCTTCGAGGGAGTAGCGGATGATGGTATTTTGATCTTTGACACCGTAGGGGACGCGGGCAGTATCTCCGAAGTAGATAATCTCTTCGAAGAGTTTATGCTCCAACAGCGACTTGACGACGCTCAGTCCTCCGACACCGCTATCAAAGACGCCGACTCTCATCTTATTTGCTTGACTCGTTCATGCTATCAAGAAATTCGATATTCGATTTGCTTTTGAGCATGGTGCTGTAGAGGAAGCGGAGCGCTTCCACTTCGTCCTCTTGTTTATGGAGCATTGAGCGAAGGACAAATACTTTTTGCAAGACATCCGGTCCGAGGAGGAGCTCTTCTTTACGGGTTCCCGATTTGAGAATATCAATCGCAGGGAAGATACGGCGATCGGAGATTTTACGGCTGAGGACAATCTCGGAGTTACCGGTCCCTTTGAACTCTTCGAAAATAACTTCGTCCATTCGGCTTCCCGTATCGACAAGGGCAGTCGCGATGATGGTGAGACTTCCGCCGTTTTCGATGTTACGTGCCGCACCGAAGAATCGTTTCGGTTTATGGAGTGCGTTGGCATCGACTCCCCCTGAGAGGACTTTTCCCGAACTCGGAGTAACGGTGTTGTACGCACGAGCGAGACGGGTGATGGAGTCAAGGAGGATCACGACATCTTTGCCGAGCTCGACGCGCCGTTTTGCCCGCTCGATCACCATTTCAGCCACTTTGACGTGGTTTTTTGCCGGTTCATCAAACGTCGAACTGTAGACTTCCCCTTTGACGGAGCGCTCCATGTCGGTAACCTCTTCGGGACGTTCATCCACGAGGAGAACCATCAGCTCGATTTCAGGGTGGTTGTTGGTGATACCGTGGGCGATCTCTTTCATGAGCTCTGTTTTACCTGAGCGGGGAGGGGCGACGATAAGACCGCGCTGCCCTTTACCGATCGGAGAGAACAAGTCCATCATCCGTCCGGTGAGTCTGGTCGGTTGGTATTCGAGTTTGATTTGCTCTAGGGCATAAAGAGGGGTAAGGTTTTCAAAGAGGGGACGTTTTTTAGACTCTTCGGGCGGAAGGTAGTTGATTGCTTCGACTTTGAGGAGGGCGTAGTAGCGTTCCTGATCTTTCGGTGCACGCACTTGTCCTGTAACGATATCCCCGTTACGAAGAGCGAAGCGGCGGATTTGGGTGCTTGATACATACGCATCGTGCATCGAGTCGCTGAAGCTTTGATCGACGGCGCGTAAAAAGCCGTAGCCGTCCTGCATAATTTCCAAAATACCGGTAAAGAGGATGAATCCCCCTTGCTGTACCTGTGTTTTTAGGATTTCAAAAATAAGATCTTGACGTTTGAGTTCGTTGGGATCTTCAATATTTAACGAGGCGGCAATCTCTAGGAGATCTTCAAGTTTTTTAGTACGGAGGGCTTCAATCGTGAATCCATCAACAGGGATGTGGGTACGATTTTTCGAGTTATTTCGAGGAGTTTTTGCGGTATCGCTCATTCGTGGAGTGCCTTAAAGTGTGTGGATTTAATCGGCGAGTTCTAGGTGAGATGTCATTGACAGGTCATTGTTTTGTTCCGACATTATAAACTATAGCGAAGCAGGTTGTCAAGAAAGGTAATTTTTAGAGAGATTTTCATCAAAAAATCTTTAGATTGAATTTGAGAGCGACCATGCTCCCTTGCGTTATGAAGTCGAGAATAAAATATTTATGGCGGTAATAGAGTATCGGCATAAACGCGATACCCGTGTTATCTTTTCCCTCCGTGCATTCGACCGAGCGCAAGCCATCGAAACAGTAGCCTCTCTGATAGCCGAGTACACCGTAAATACCGAAATGGTTATAGATATCATAGCGATATCCGAGGGCGACGATGTCGGTTTTTTTGTCGCGAGAGTTGATAAAATGGAGATAGGCGAGGGTATAGCGCTGATCGAGAACGGCTTCCGCACCGAGCGCATTATGGTTTTCATTATAGTCATTTCCGTTCTCATCTGTCCCAAAATGGTGGGAGAGCATACCCAGCGTTGCGTAGAGCTCAATCTCTTTTGCATCTAGGAGGGAGATGAATAAAAGGAGGGTAAGAAAGAATTTCATACCAAAGATTTTATCTGAAAATAGAGAAAGTAGAGAGGGATGATGCGAAGATGTGAACGGTTTTTGCTATGTCTGTTTTAGAAAAGCAATAAACATATTTTAAAGGTTCATCTTGTTCGATTTTTTTACCAAGAAATCCGAAGAAACTACAGTTGTCGCAGCGGTAGAGACTCCCAGAAATTTTACGAATTCGATCGGTATGGAGTTTCTCTACATCGACGGCGGAGAGTATACGATGGGACGTAATCCACAGTATAACGAAGGGGGAGAGGTAGAATCTCCCGCCCATGCCGTAAAGCTGAGCGGATTTTGGATTGCGAAGTATCCGATAACGCAAGAGCAGTATTTCAAACTAACCCGTGTTAATCCCTCCTTTTTTAAAAATGACAAGGTCGAAGAGGAGAGTTCACGCCGTCATCCGGTCGAGCAGGTGAGTTGGTTTGATGCCAAAGCCTATGTGGAACTTCTCAACCGCTATGAGGGGAAAACACGTTTTTATGCCTTACCGACCGAAGCACAATGGGAATACGTCACCAAAGCAGGTGGAAATACCCGATTTTCGTTCGGCGATTCGGAAGCATTGCTCGATGATTATGCGATTTACGAGTACAGCTCCAACGGAAGAACAGTGGTAGTTGACGGTAAACTCCCGAATCGCTTAGGGATTCACGGACTTTTGGGGAACGTATGGGAGTGGTGTGAGGATGACTTTTTCGCCAATTACAACGGTGCTCCGAGCGATGGAAGCCCCCGTATCGGCGGAGCCGAGGGGGAGTCGTTTAAAGTACGTCGCGGCGGAAGCTATAAAACGGGGTATTTGTGCTTGCGCAGTGCGTTTCGGGGATATTCCCGCCCCGATTTAGTAGCCAACGATATCGGATTTCGATTGGTGATTAATGGAGATCCGTTTAAATAAACTCACCGCGCTCATAAAGCCATTTTCCCTCTACTTTTAAAAAGTGGCTTTTCTCTTTGAGCATGCCGTGATCTAATTGTGCTTCAAATGTCACAAACGCTTCTTCCTTACCATCGATAAACTCACTTATTTTCAAACCTAAAAAGCGGGTAGTCTGCGAGAAATTTAAAATGCTTTTTCTCCAGTTCTCTTTATCTTCCGTGTAATCGGAGTTGTTTGGATGGGTTGTTGTCATAATGTACTCTGCTAAGCTCAGTGCAAAAGCGCTGTAGCGTGAACGCATCAGTTTTTCTGCAGTAGAGGGGAGAATACCTTTGTGGTAGGGCTGACAACATTGCTTGTATTTTTTACCGCTATGACAAGGGCATAAGGCATTGGGTGAAATTTTCATTTAAGTTCGTTTTTTTTAGTTTATTATAGCATAAGTATTGAAAGTGTATGCTATGCACAAATTATAAATGAAAGGATATGAATGTCGTATTATATTTGGCTTATTTTAGGGGTTTTTGCATTTGTGATTGAAATGATGATGCCCACTTTTTTTGCGCTGTTTGCGGGGATAGGTTTTTTAGCGGCAGCGATAGCATCTTCTTTCCTTCCTGACTCACTCTTTTGGCAATTGATTATTGCCTCGTTATTTATACTGATCGGTGCGATAGTGTTCAAAAAAACGGGGTATGGGAGATATCCCCCCTCTGGTTG
>DATDUY010000058.1:0-3200 GCA_035290165.1 Sulfuricurvum sp.
GGGCACAGTGAACAAAGCGGTGAGTTTGTCATTTTTTATATCCGGAGCGAAGGGGATATCTTACATTCGGTTGCTTATGCCACAAACGGATGTCACGATACCGTCGTGCTGGGATCGATGTTCACCGAGATGATCAAAGGCGAATCGCACGAGTATGCCCGAAGTGCGGCATTAAAGCTTCGTGATAAAGTAGCGCTTGGCCCGATAAAGCAACAAGCGTGTGCCCAAATGGTCCTTACCGCCTTCGAAGCGGCACAAATCAATGAAGTACATAGAGCCGAAGGGATAGATGAGGAACTCCACGCGATTGAAATCGGTATAGAATGTGAGGTGGAGATATGATTGACGCAACTCTTTTTCGGCGAAAACACCAACTATGGTTGAGAATCGCATTTATGTCGTTTTCAGTAAACGATCCATGGGTCAAAAACCGCCTCTATGAGTTTTCCCAAATCGAGTTTCGCCATCTCAAATGGCTCGCACAGTCGCTTTATGAAAACAATTTCGCGTATGATTACGAACGAGACAGCCTCTTTGGCATTGAGAGCGAATCGTTTTTTGCCCTTGTTCGAACAACAATCAGTGAGATTCAATCACTCCATCTTTTGTACGGGAGATCTCCCCTCTCTGAGCGAATGGCTCATGATGAAGAGTATATTCTCTCCACGTTGAACGCTTATCTTGAAAATTTTATCCTCGATGAACCCCTAAGAGCCTTTAATCGTTCCCGTCATTGGCCGGATGCCCTTTTGAATTTAGCGGAGATCGACGCGCTGACCCTCTTTTTATTCGAAGAGCTTTATAAAGAGTACGAACTCATTATGGTCTACTTTTACCAACAAATCCGTGCCGTGAGTGCGGCACAAGTGACCCATTTTCAAGATCTGATCGATGAATCGCACTTTCATCTGCGATCCTTCGGAGAGATGATGGCCAAGATGGGGATTTTAGCCCTCCCGAGAGTTCTTCATCCTAGAACCTATGAGATTACCGATATGGAAAAATTTCTCAATGCAGGGATCATCGAAGAGGAAAATGCCAAGGAAGAGTGCCGCAAACTCTCATCTACTATTACCGACGAAAAGCTCTCCAGTTTCTTTGAATTTATCAATTATCAAGAGAGCTATCACATAGAAATTATGAAAAAATTATTAGGAGAAGTATAATGGAAGAACAAGGAAATATTTTTATTTTATTGGCAGTGATTGCTGTTTTTGCATTTGTCCTTACCCGTAAAAAAGGGTAAGTTACAAAAGTGCTACGGGAGCGATATAGGAGCCTTGGAATTGTTCAATTCCAAGGAGTTTCAAACGCTCGACATCTTGAGCTTCTTCAATATTTATCGCAATAATCGAAATCCCTAGACTGCGAATAATGTTGTTAAAACTCTCTCTGCTTTTCCCTGTATCTTGATCGAACATCATATCTTGCAGGTAGGCGCAATTGGCTTTCACATAATCAGGTCGAATCGCTTGGAGGTAATGGGCACCTGCTTCAGGAATCGCGAAATGGTCAATTCCGAAACGATAACCGAACCTTTTTACCATAGCACTGATGGCAGATACTGCTTCAAGCTCATTAAGTGCTGTGGCATTGTTCACTTCAAACCACAACACCAAGTCATTATGACGATTAAAGTTTTCCAGTTGTTCTCTCAACCACTGTATATTGGCGTATTTTTTAACAAAATCACCACTGAGGTTTAGTGCCAACGGAGTAATCGGATTGTGATCTTTGATATGTTTAAATACTTTTTCGACCATATAACGATCAAGTGTATCGATAAGTCCCAAACTCGTAGCAACAGGGATAAAATATCCGGCAGAATGGATAGTCCCCTCGCGATCAAGCAAACGTAAAAAAATCTCTTCATGTACGACACTGAGTGCATCACCGCGCTGTTCGACAACACTTTGAAATGCCAGAAGCATTCGTGATTCTTCCAAACTTTTAAGGAGTTCATCCCGCCACTCATCACGTCCAAGCACTAAAGCACTATCCTCCACTTGGTTTTCTTCAACCACAAACTTCCCGCATTGTTTTGCTTGGATAACTGAATGATCGGCACGAGAAAAAAGTGCTTTCAATGTGTCATTTTCATTATACGTTCCGATTCCGCATCCGATTAGTAAATAATCTAAAATTTCACCGTCTATTCCCACTATCACATGAGCGACTTTGGAAATAATATTTTCGATTTGAGGGGTAATCGAGTGTATCTCACACGCAGGGAGAACAACAAAAAAATCAGATTCATTCAGTCTAGCGATCAATGCATGGCGAAAAGAACCTAAGTGAGTATTCAACGCTTCAGCCAGAGCATTGATAACAATGTTATAACGTTCATACCCTTTTTCACGTTTTAGCCGGTCTATTTCATCCAAACTGATCATGACATAGGTTCCAGAAGATAACGATGCATCCGACTGAAGATAATCGGGAAGTTTAGCGGCGAGATAACGACGGTTATGAAGTTTGGTTTCCGAGTCTTTATACAGCAGTTCATGATAGCGGAGCAGCGTCTCATTTTCCCGCTCAAAAATATCTTTTACTTTTTCGACCATTGCATTCATAGCCGTTGTAACCGAGCGAAATTCGGTCGTAAAGGGGATTTTGTTTTCAATGATGAATTCGTTATCAAGAATGGCTTTCGCTTGTTTCTTAATCCGCTTGAGGGATTTAAGACTCACCGTGAGAAGTATATAAAGGGTCAAAAAGACAACAATGGCAATCATAAAAAACGTTTGTACCAAATCGAACAATGTCGAATAAAGCTGTCGATAGGTATTTCCCGTATGAGCACTTACTTCAAGAGTACCGAAACGGCTCCATCCCATCATAATATCGCTGGATGCACTCGCATTGTAAATCGGTACCATTTCGATAAACCACTCCGGTACATCACTGACACAAACATCACTTTCTCGGGTATAGACCTCTTTCCCCTCGACATCGACTAAACGTATACGCTGATAATATCCGCTGTCATAGATCGCATTGATCATCGTCTCCATGCTTGACGTATCGGAGGAATCGGCAACTTTGGAGAGTGATAATCCCAAGGAATGCGCTGTATTCTTTGCATCGTTATAGAGCTGATTTTGGGCAAATTCGGTGGCAGAGCGAAAATTCAACACCATGACCGATACTAAAATCATCGCTAAAAAGAGGCTCAACATTATCACTAACTGTTTAAATAA
>DATDUY010000059.1:0-7900 GCA_035290165.1 Sulfuricurvum sp.
AGCCGCCGCCCTGCCGGGAAGCGGAACGATTACGTGTACCTTTAACATCGGAGTCAATCAAGACATGGCGGCGGTTGAAGTCCAAAACCGGATCAACTCCGTTTTGGCACAACTTCCCCAAACAACCCGTGATCTTGGGGTAACGGTTGAGAAAAAAACCTCCGACATCCTCCTTATCGTTGCGATCACCTCCCCCGATGGAAGCTACGATGCGACGCAGATCAGTAACTACATCTCCTCCAATCTCCTCGATGAAGTGAAAAAAATCCCCGGTGCGGGACGGGCACAGATTTTCGGTCAGCGCGATTACGCAATGCGGGTCTGGCTCAACCCTGATAAAATGGCCTCACTCGGAGTCAGCAGCACCGAGATCGCAGCTGCCGTTAAAGACCAGAATTTACAAGTCTCTCCCGGTCGTTTAGGACAAGCACCAACGAATGATGCGCAGATGTGGACGATGCAGCTCACCTCTAAAGGACGTTTCTCAACAGCCGAAGAGTTCCAAGACATCATCGTCCGCTCCAAACCTGACGGCTCTATGATTCGGCTCAAAGATGTCGCCCGTGTCGAACTGGGGAGCCAAAACTACGAATTTTTCGGACGGGTCAACGGCAATGCGGCAGCGATGATCGGTATTTTTGCCGATACCAATGCGAATGCCCTCGATACCTCTGCCGCTGTTGCTGCGAAAATGGAAAAGCTCTCCCATAAATTTCCGCAGGGGCTCAAATACGATATCCCTTACGATACGACCGATTTCGTCAAAATCTCCATCGAAGAGGTCGTTTCTACCCTCTTAGAAGCGATCATCCTCGTCAGCCTCGTTATTTATCTCTTTTTGCAAAGCACCCGCGCCGCAATGATTCCGATTCTCTCGATCCCGATTTCTCTGACGGGTGCCTTTATCGGAATGTATCTGCTCGGATATTCGATCAATACCCTTACCCTGTTCGGTTTGGTACTCGCCATCGGAATTGTCGTTGATGACGCGATTGTCGTCGTCGAGAATATGGAGCGGATACTGCAGAGCGAAAAGCTCTCTCCCCGTGAGGCAGCGATCAAGGCGATGACCCAAATCTCCGGTCCTGTTGTTGCGATTGTTCTGGTGATGTGTGCCGTTTTCATCCCTGCTACCTTTATGGGGGGGATGACGGGACAGCTGTATAAACAGTTCGCCGCCACAATCGCGATCTCCGTTGTTTTTTCGGGCTTTATGGCACTCACATTCGCCCCGGCTATCGGTGCGCTGATTCTCAAAAAACATACCGAAGAGCCTGCCGCATTCTTCCGCTGGTTTAACCGTATGTTCGCCAAGATGACGGAGGGGTATGTTCGCCGATCCGCCTATATGATTAGCCGTCCCTTGATCTTTTTGGTAATCTACCTCTCTACTTACGGTTTTATCGCCTTTTTCCATAAAACCCTCCCGACCGCCTTTTTACCGATGGAGGATCAGGGATATTTCATCACCAGTATCAACCTCCCCGAAGGTGCTACCGCCAACCGTACCCTCGAAGTGGTCAAAGAGGTGGAAAAAATACTGAGCACCCAAGAAGGGGTTGCGAAATATACGGCGATTACAGGGCTTAATGTCCTCACTTTTTCCCAAGAACCGAATTCTGCGGTCGTCTTTACCCGTCTCAAATCCTGGGATGAGCGTACGACGAAAGAGCTTAAAGTATTCGGTATTCTTGACTCTTTAGGACCCAAACTCGGCAGTATCAAAGAGGCAAAAGTATTTGCTATGCCTCCGCCGCCGATTCGAGGTATGGGGGCATCCGATATGTTCAGCCTCAAACTCTTGCAGCCGGGAAGCAACGATTATCATCAACATGCGGCGACCACCAATGCCTTTATCGGTGAACTCAAAAATCAACCGAGTATCAAAAATCCTTTCAGTACGATGAATATCAACACTCCGACCCTCACCGTAGAGGTGGATCGCGAAAAAGCCAAAATGATGGGTCTCTCTATCAGTGATGTTTTCCAAACACTCCAAGCAACTATCGGAACGATGTATGTCAACCAGTTCGATAAAAACGGCAAAACGTACTGGGTTCAAATGCAGTCCGATGCTCCGTTTCGCTCCACGCCCGACGATATCGGACGCGCATGGGTTCGCTCCTCTGCTGGTCAGCTTGTCCCGCTCTCAAGTGTCGTGACTGTCAAAATGGAAAGCGCCCCCTCCTCGATTGAACACTTTAACGGTGTTTTGAGTACCACCATTATGGGCTCACCCGCACCGGGATACAGTTCGGGGGATATTCTGAAAACGATCGAAATTGCGGGAGACACCGTATTGCCTTCCACCGCAAGCTACGATTGGGACGGCTTGTACCTCCAAGAGAAACTGGTCGGTTCCAAAGCTCTCTTTATCATGGCGTTTGCCCTTGTGATGGTCTACCTCATTTTAGCGGCGCTGTATGAGCGATGGACTTTGCCGATATCGATCATGCTCGCCGTTCCGTATGGAATTATGGGAGCCTATGCTATCGTTTGGATTATTCCGTTTTTAAACAACAACGTCTTTTTCCAAATCGGATTACTCACCCTTATCGCCCTCTCCGCCAAAAATGCGATTTTAGTCGTCGAATTTGCCGAAGAACAGCGTCAACTCGGGAAAAATATCTATGATGCTTCAATGGAAGCGGCACGGCTTCGTTACCGTCCGATGATGATGACCTCGTTTGCATTCCTCGCCGGTATGCTTCCTCTCATCTTCAGTTCCGGAGCGGGGGCGATGGGGCGATTCTCCATCGGGGTAGCGATGTTCGGAGGGATGCTTGCGGCAACCTTTATAGAGCGTTACTTTATCCCGTTCCTCTATTACTGGGTCGCAACGGCTCAGGAAAAATTTTCTGAGCGTAAAGGAGTCCACCATGAATAAAACACCCCTCAATCTTACCCTTCTCTCTGCCCTCTTTTTAGGGGGATGCGCTATCGGACCCGATTATGTCCGTCCAACTATGAGTACACCGGAAACGTTTCTCCATAATGATGAGAATCAAACAGCTCAACAGAATATCGATCGTGAGTGGTGGAAAAACTTCAACGATGAGGCTCTCAATCGTGCCATTGAAGAGGCGCAATCCTCCAATTACGACCTTCAAGCCTCCCGAGCTTCCGTTGATGCACTGTTGGGACAATTCGATCAGGCTAAATCGTATCTCTACCCTCAAATCAATGCAAACGGCTCTTTGACTCGTAAAGGGGTAGATAACGCCTCTAGCGGCGGTTATCAGTTGCGTGAGGGGGTTACCTCTACCTATGCGGGATCTTTGTCGTTAGCGAGTTATGAAATCGATTTGTTTGGAAAAGTGCGCCGTGCCAATGAATCAGCGCGCGCTGCCCTCCTCTCCAGCGCCTATGCGTCACAAACACTCAAACTCTCAACCGCCTCAAGCGTTGCCGCATCGTACTTTAAACTCTCATCGCTGCAGGGACAAATCGATTTAGCAAAAGAGAACGTTGTGGTAAACGATGAAATCGTAAAGTTTAATGAGATGAAATACAAACACGGTGTTATTGCTGAAACCACTTTATTGCAATCACAATCTGAATTACAAAGTGCAAAAGCAACCTTATCCCAGCTCGAAGCTTCTAAAATTGCGGAAGAGTCAACTTTTAACCTACTTCTAGGGCGTAACCCCTCGTCTGTTAGTGCTACCGCATTAAATGAGATAACACTTCCTGACGTCCCCTCGGCGCTCCCCTCAACCCTCTTAACCAAACGTCCTGACATTGCAGCGGCAGAACAAAATATGATCGCCGCCAATGCCCGAATCGGTGTTGCCCGCGCCGCCTATTTCCCCAGCATCAAACTAACAGGGATGTTAGGGGTACAAAGTCTTGAATTAAGCAACTTTATCTCCAATCCGGCACGACTTTGGGAAATCGCCCCCTCTATCACTGTTCCTATTTTTTCTGCCGGACGGATAGCAGGTGAAATTAAAACCGCTGAAGCCGATCGGAACCAAACACTGGCTCATTACAAAAAAAGCATTGTAAGCGCCTTTAATGACACGGATAACGCCATCGGACAAACGTCCAAGGCGAAAGAGCAACTCGTCTATCAACGTGCACGCGCTGAAGCCATACATAAAGCATTCTCACAAAGCAAACTGCGTTATCAAGTAGGAACCATTACCTACAGCGATATGCTTTTAGTACAACAACAATGGTTGCAAGCATCTCAACAGTTCTTGATCGCTAAACAAAATACTCTGATCGCTACCGTATCTCTTTATAAAGCATTAGGCGGTGGATGGTCAAATGAGCAAACACCACCCCTTCCCGATCTTCTTCCATCAGGTCGATAACCTCACTATCACTACTATCGCAGACGACGATAGTAGTCTAATCTCACCTCTTTAAATGCCTCTGAAAAGACAATCAATAGTAAATAAGGTCTAAAAAATGGTAAAAAATATAAATCATTCCCTATCCCTGTCACTGATTTACCCTTTTTTTATATCAATTTGATAAAGTTTTGATACCGTATAAAGCCCTATTTTAGGGATATATAAAAAATATTTGAAAATTTTTTCTAAAATACTTGACAAGTATAGGGGGAGTAGTGGTATACTTCCGCCATATTTTTTTAAGGAGCCTTACCATGTTGAAAGTTATCTCTGCTTTGTTACTTGCTGCTATGTTTATCGGATGTAGCGAATCAGCTACTACAGAAGCACCTGCTGCTACTGAAGAAGTTGCACCTGTTGCTGAAGAAGCTGCTGCACCTGTTGCTGAAGAAGCAAACGTTACTGTTGAAGAAAACGTTACTGCTGCTCAATAAGTTTCGACTTATTCTTATTTCGCACTTCGGTGCGAGATTTTTCCTCTTTCTCTCTTTTTAAAATAAAATCAAACTAACTTATCATACACTGTCCTAATCTAAATTAGGAGTATTCTTTTATGAAAACCTTTCTCCCCCTTATCTGTTCCCTTTTTCTAATCGGATGCAGCGAATCAACTTCAGAACAAGCACCCTCATCCAATGAGCCTCAAGCCATAGTCACACATACCGTCGAAGCAAATACATCCATCCCTGAGCAAAACGCTCCCGCGACAGAAACAGTAGCCCTCACAGCAACATCCGTTGATGGAAAAGTGTTATTTGGTCAAAAATGTGCTTCGTGTCATGGAGCTAAAGGAGAAAAATCGGCATTGGGGAAATCAGCTATCATTACTGACTTTAGTGAACAGCAAGTAAAAGATGCCCTTAAAGGGTATCAATCAGGCTCTTACGGCAAAGAGATGAAAGGATTGATGCAGGGACAGGCTAAAGGGCTTAATGACGCTCAGATCGACGCTTTGGCTGCATTTATTTCGACACTTTAACTTTCACTTTTGGGTAGCGCAAATTTTTGCGTTACCAACTCTCCCTCTTCATTGAAAAAGAGATAATAAAGTTTGTCTTTTTTCACACTCATCCCTGCCAGATAGCGCAACGCCAAATTGGCCTGTAAAGAGGCGATATGCATCACAATCGGTGCAGCAATCCCTGCCGGTGTTTTTTCGGTAATTTTAAAAAGTTCGTTAAATGACGCATCTTCAAAAAAGCAGACTTGTCCGTTAAACGCTTCCACAGATCCATAGACCCAAGGGAGCCCTTTGAATTTGGCATACGTATTGATAGCACCGCGTGTGGGCAAATTATCCGTTGCATCAATGATAAGATCAACTTCAATATTCTTTTCAGCAAACTCTTCAAATCGGCACACATGCGCATACGCTTTCACATAGGGGCAACGCTCTTCTATTAATGAGCACGCAATCTCAGATTTGAATTTCCCTTCATCCCCCATCTTAAAAGCGATTTGACGATGGATATTATGCAAACTCACCGTATCAAAGTCGATCATATGAATCTCACCGATCCCCGATGCACCCAGAGCGAACGCTAATGATGATCCAAGCCCTCCGCTTCCTATAACGGCTATCTTCTTTGATTGCAGGAGTTCTTGCGTCTCTTTGCCCCACAACTGTACCTGACGGTGAAAATAGTGCATCATTTCCTCTCCTTTAATATTTTCTTTAAATTACCATCGTTTTGATTAATTGTTTCCCTATTCTGAGCCGTATACTCAGGTTTGACTCTCTTCTGATGGAAGAACAATGATGAAACAGGCACCGCCTGGGATATTTTCAACCCAAATTTTCCCACCGAAACTCTCTTCGATAATATATTTGGACATATGCAGCCCCAATCCGCTTCCGTGTTCATGATCTTTGGTTGTAAAATAGATATTAAAGACTTTTTCTATAACAGGTTGAGCGATCCCTCCGGCATTGTCTTCAACACTGATCTTAATCCCCTTCTCAAACTCTTCAATCCGGATCGAAATCTTCCCATCTGTAATTCTCTGCTCAAGAATAGCATCATGCGCATTTTTTATCAAATTCATCAAAACCTGTATCATCTCATTTTTTGCAATATTGACCTTAAGCGTTGTTGACACATCAAGATAGGTTCTAATTTTTGCATATTTTAAAAATACATCACTAAGTTTCAATGCTTCTGCTGCCAATTCACCTACATCTTCAAGTGATTTCGATTTATCGGTTTTATAAAAATTACGGAAATCGTCAATCGTTTTAGAGAGATATTGAAGATGTTCGTCAATACGCTCATGACTCTCTTCAAAAGCCTGTTCATCGCATTTTCCAAGCTTCTGTTTAACATACATATCCTGATTGATCAACGCTAGCGTATTAAGCGGTTGTCGCCATTGATGGGCTATTTGCTCAATCATCTCCCCCATGGCCGCCAGTCTGGATTGCTGAACAAACAGACGATCTTTAAGGCGTGCTTCATTTAATGCACTCTCTACCTTCTCTCTCAGTGTATCATTGAGGTGATTGAGTTTGTCTATGTATTCACGCTGCAATAGATAAACCCTATCCGCTAATGCGAGAGAAAGAAAAATCATCTCAATCGCCGATCCGATTTGCTGAACATTGTTGATCCCGTAAAAGCTGGGGATAAGATCAAATTTATTAAAAGCAAAAATGATCGTTGCGATCAAAAACGAACTCCATCCGGCAACATAAAAACGGGCCGCTCGATATTCATGACGCATTACTCTCAAACCCGCTATCAGCAATACTAAGGGCAGAATAGTAGCCAAAGCGGCATTAATAGGAATGACCTCTCCGTAATGGAGGAATAATGAGGCAATTGTCATAAAAACACTTAGAAACATCATTATAACAATGGCTTTATCTACTTTCGGTGCATACACCGGAGTATTCAGAAAGTAACGGCTGAAATAGAGGGCACAAAATGCGGTAAAGGGGATAAACGCACTTGATCCGTGTTCAATAAACCAGTAATTATTACCCCAAATATATTTAATTCCCAATCCGTCAAAGGAGAGCTGCCAGAAAATAAAAGAGACAAGAAATAAAATATACCGAAGATAATTTTTATCCATCGTGTAAACAAATAAAACAGCGTTATAAAGAAGAACAATAAAAAAAATACCGTAGTATACCCCTACGAAAAAGTTGTTTTGTTCCAACTCTTCCATCAAACTCTCAGATGAGAAAATAGAGAGCGGCAGCTGTAATGAGCTTTGGGTTTTTACCCGCAGGTACAATGTTGAATCACTGATGTCATTAAGAGGAAGTTCTGAAATAAAATAATGGGAGCCGACATCACGGGAGCCAAACGGTTGAGATGTCCCCATTTGCTGATGTTTAATTACCCATCCATCAGGTTGGAGAAGATACATATCAACGGATTCTAAAAGGGGATAATCAATTTTCATCCACCAATGCGTATCTTTGGAAGAAGGGGTATGCAAGTTAATTTTGAACCAGTATACGGATTGTGTAAATCCAAAATTTACACGGCGTTCTTTGGTATAAGGGGTAAATTGTTCACTTTTTAATTCTT
>DATDUY010000060.1:0-3754 GCA_035290165.1 Sulfuricurvum sp.
AATTGATCGGGCATTTTTTACCGTAAACGGTTATTTGGGTTTTGTTTTTATAGGATTGATTATTTTAGATAAGGTGAGTTTATGAGTGACGTACGTTTGATTGAAGCTCCGTTGGAGATTGTCTTTGATGTTGAAAATCTAAATTCGGTCGAATTTGAACGAGAATACGTTCAGCTAGGTGAAGAGGATAATGATGCAATAGCACAGTGGCTCCGAAACGCTAAAGGGAAGGGGGAGATGGGCGATAGCGATGGGGTTGTCGTCCAATTGCTGGTTGAGCTTTATCGAAAAATAGACCGCTTGGAGCAAGCGCTGCTTCACACAACCCCAAAGAGAATCCCTTTATCTAACAACGCTAAAATCGGGCGGATAGGGCATGAGCATTTTGAGCTTCTTGAACCTCAGTTGACAACGGGTACCTATTACTACGGACGAATAGAAATGCCGGTCCATCCTATGAGAGAAACGGGGCTTTATTTTGAGGCTCAGAGTCCTACATTGGCTAAAATTGTTCGAATGCGTCAGAAAGATATCAATGAATGGGGAATCTATATGATGGCACGAGAGCGGGCAATCATTCGTCATCTAAAGGGGTATGAATGAATTATACCATTGAGATAGCGCTCATTGCTCTGGCGGTCATGGTTGTCGGATTGATCTACTATGTCATTACGAAAGAGGGGGAAGTTTCCTCACAAATCCGTTCTATTGCCAAAGCGGTCGATGATCTGCACCGTGAACTTTTTGTGATGGATAAACGGCTGAAGCAAGAGCTGGAAATTATTACGTCACTTCAAGAGAGTGTTCCTCGTGAACAGCATTCGTTGCATACGGAGTTAGGGCGAGAAGTCAATGAACTCTCGGTTCCGATTTTGGAATCGCTTAACCATATTGAAGAGAGTTTTAGCGGGTACAAAGAGAAAACAGAAAACCGTTTGCGCTATCTTGAAGAGCGAATCCGAAATCTTTCACTTCCTACTTCGATTAGCGGGTTGGATGATGAGAAAGTCATTAGCCGATACAATCAGGGGATCGAAATCGATGCTATCGCCAAAGAGCTTCGTTTATCGAAAGCAGAGGTGGAATTTGTCCTTAAAATTAACCAACTCAGATAGTTATAAGCTTTATCAGCTATAATTTCGTTCTCTTTAAAAGATGCGTCCGTAGCTCAGCTGGATAGAGCACCGGTTTGCGGTACCGGCGGTCAGGGATTCGAATTCCTTCGGGCGCACCATCTTTCAAAATTCCTCATTTCTACATTCATTCGTTAAATAAACTAATCCAGTAGAAAAAACTCATCTATTAACAAACAACTAAACTATTTCAAGGTAAAGTTTAAAACCATTACTTATTACACTAGGACAAAGTATGTCGGATATAGAAATAGCTCAGAATGCCAAAATGAAACCCATTGTAAATTTGGTAAAAGAGAGCTATGGGATTCCCTTTGAACACTTAGATCCGTATGGGCATTATAAAGCGAAGCTCTCTTTAGAGTATGTGGATACTCTTTCTCATCAGGTAGAAGAGGGGAAGCTCATCCTCGTTTCCGCTATCAGCCCGACTCCTGCCGGAGAGGGAAAAACGACAACGACAGTGGGACTTGGCGATGCCATGAACCGTTTGGGTAAAAAGACGATTATATGTTTGCGTGAACCCTCTTTGGGACCATGTTTTGGCTTAAAGGGCGGAGCGGCAGGAGGCGGATACGCCCAAGTTGTCCCCATGGAAGATATCAACCTTCATTTCACCGGTGATTTTCATGCTATAGCCGTAGCACACAACCTATTAGCTGCGATGATTGATAACCATATTCATCACGGCAATGCTTTGGGAATAGATTCACGCCGTATCAAATGGAAGCGTGTCGTTGATATGAATGATCGCGCATTGCGTGAAATCACGGTAGGGCATGGAGGCTCTTCAAACGGTTATTTGCGTGAAGACGGCTTTGATATTGTTGTAGCTTCTGAAGTTATGGCAATTTTATGTTTGGCTGTCAATCGTGCAGATTTAAAAGAGCGCTTAGGACGTATTATAGTCGCCTATAAATCGGATAAAACAGCCCCGATATATGCGAGTGATTTAAAAGCGCATGGAGCAATGGCAGCTGTTTTAAAAGATGCTATCAAACCGAATCTGGTACAAACATTGGAAAACAATATTGCTCTTGTCCATGGCGGTCCATTTGCAAATATCGCGCATGGGTGCAACTCTGTTATTGCTACTAAGACAGCTTTGAAATTGGCAGACTATGTAGTAACAGAAGCAGGATTCGGAGCTGATCTTGGGGCAGAGAAATTCTTGAACATCAAATGCCGCAGTGCAAAATTAGCCCCTTCAGTTGTGGTATTGGTTGCTACAGTCCGAGCTTTAAAATATCATGGCGGCATTGAAAAAGACCATCTGAATCAAGAAAATCTGGAAGCATTAGAAGTAGGATTTGCAAATTTGGAGCGTCATATATCCAATATTAAAATTCATTACGGATTACCGGTTGTCGTGTGTATTAACCACTTTACATTTGATTCTGATGGCGAAACTGCTCTATTAAAAGAGAAATGTGAATCATTAGGAGTCAAATGTATTGTTTCCAAACATTGGGCTGAAGGGGGAAAAGGTGCCGAAGCACTGGCTCAGGAAGTATTGGATATCGTCGATAATCATACGGAAGAGTTTAATTATTTATACGAGAATAAATTGCCTTTGTGGGATAAAATCAAAACGGTTGCTACTAAAATATACGGTGCTAGAGATATAACAGCCAGTGCGACCATTCGTGATGAAATCGCAAAACTTCAGGAACATTATGGAGAATTGCCTGTATGCATAGCAAAAACTCAAATGTCTTTTTCTACTGATCCGAGTTTAAAAGGGGCACCGGAGGGGCATACGGTTGAAATTAGCGGTATTAAATTGGAAAACGGTGCAGGGTTTATCGTTGCAATTGCCGGTAACATGATGACAATGCCGGGGTTACCGAAAGTACCGACAGCGGAATACATAGATATTGACAACGACGGAGTCATTACCGGACTTTTCTAAAACTAATCCATTTTTAGAGATATCCTTTTACTCTTCCCCACAACAACCCTAAATATTCATGAAATGCATCTTCAGACCTTGCTAAGGCCGATGCTGATGGAAATTGCCATAATGACTCTTCTTTTTTGACTTTAAAATCTGTCGGAGCCTCTATAACGTTTATGCCATTGTGGCGAAACAGTAGTGATGCACGTACCATATGCGATGCGGACGTTACTAAAATCAAAGCCTCTTTACCCACAATTTTTTTAACGGCAATTGCTTCATCCTGTGTGTCTTTTGGCGATTCCAGAGTAATAATATCTTTCGGATCAACTCCCAATGCAATAGCCATATGAGAGTTTTTACGGGCATTACTGATAGGATCTTCCCCTCCGTAGCCGCTGAAAATCAGTTTCATGTTCGGATGAGCTTTGTAGAGGGTTACCGCTTCATTGACCCGTACGAGTGAAACAAGACCCAGCTCAGAAGAGAGAGGGAGATGAGTGTTGGTGGTATGGCCGTTTCCTAAAACATGGATGTAGTGAGGGTGAGTGGAACCTAATGTTACTTTCGGATAAGCGTTTTCGAGAGGCTTCAGCAGCAGTGCCGAAAAAGGGGAATAGGATAAAAGGGTTATCCAAGCGAGAGAAAAAATAAAGAGGATTTTTGCTCGTCGTTGATACCCTCGGTACCAGAAAAATAGACCGATCCCTATCAAAATAAAAAA
>DATDUY010000061.1:0-4977 GCA_035290165.1 Sulfuricurvum sp.
CCCGCTCCACCCTTTATCGCTTTTATTGCGGAAAAGGCCGGAGATAACGATCGGAACACCGGGTTGAACCCGCATGGTGTTATTGATTGCTTTCGTGACGGTTTGAGGTTGAGAAAATTTGTTTCCATCGATTTCAAATGAGGTATAACCGACGATATCGTTAATTTTCAGACCAATATCAGTGATAACCGTACCATCGAGCATATTGGATTTAAGATTGATCTCTAACCCGCTGAGGGCGGTTGCGCTGGTAGTAGAAACCTGAGATGTTCCGCTGCCGCCAACGGAGGTGTTTTGAATCCCGCTGATGTAGGGTGCTTCGATACCGTCGGTGAGTTTGACATTGGTTCCTGCAAGTCCTAAAAGTTTGGGTCGTTGAACGCTTTCAACTTTTCCGAAATTTTCCAAGGCATTGACGAGAGCTTTTCCGTTGTAGTTATCATTTTTCAAGATCATCCCAAAGGTAAGCGGAGCGGCAGATGCCCCGGCTGAACCCAATCCGGCTGCGGCAGAAGCGACAAAGCCGATACCGTTTTGAGCGAGTGTGGGAACGAGGCTCCAGTCGATACCGAGAGCATAGTTGTCTTTGAGCTCGACATCGTAAATGGATATTTCATACTCAATGACATAGAGATTGTTTCGGAGTATCTCAAGATACTTCATAATGTCACCGTACTCTTTTTCACGTGCCGAAAAGCTGACCGAAGAGGTAATACCGTCTGTCGTAACATTGCTTGCACCCATAGAAGAGATACTTGCTTTTAGTATTTCGGGAAGACCGCTAATCGAAGGGATTTTGAGGGTAACTGTTCGTAAATTCCCTAGATAAAAGGTATCGTCATCATAGAGAATACTGAGCTTGTCTCCTACTGTTTTTTGAAGCATTTTCCCAAAAGGGATATTTGAAGCAGATAGGTTAATGTTTGTTTCGGAAAGCAAATAATCATTCTTGCCTGAGTATGCATTGGAACCACTTCCACTTGTTGTTGCTGCTGTTGTTGCTGCATTATATTTATTCGAATTGACAGATTCAGCCTGAAGTTGGAAGATAATGTTTTCGTTGGTTGCTTCGGTCAGCAATGCAATGACATCACTGAGTTCCGCACCCATTATTTTTGCCCGTTTGATTATCTCTTTATCGGGGATGGTTTGTGTTTCAATATGAAAGTTATCAGCATTCACTTCAACGACTTGCATTGCCGGTTCGGAGCGTTGAATCTGCGTGGTAGGATTATCCAACTCCTTAAGCTGCATGGTTGGAGTAAGCGTCTCTTTTTTGGTAGCAACACTGCATCCGCTCAATCCCAAAAGGACGACAGCAAGTATAAGGGAACGCATTATTGACCTCCCGTCGTGAAATAGATAGTTTGGGTTCGTCCGGCATCATCAACCGTAATATAGTTGCTGGTGATGTTACGTATGAAATATTTAGTGTTATTTGCATAAAAAGGATCCCCCTCTTTTAGCACAACGGTGTTTTCCCCTATTTTAAGAAGTATAAATTTTCCTTTATCTGTTTCTAAAAAACAGTTATAGACTAGCTGGGAAAGATCAAAAACCGGTTTTATAGCCGGTAATGAGGGAGGTGCAAGTAGTGGCGGCAGAGGCATAGGACGTTCTGACGTTACTGCGGGAGCTTTCTTCAGTTTTACGCTTTCTCTAAAAAATGGGTTATAAGCCGCATTTAGCGAGAGTGTAAGGAAAAGAAATGACCAAAAATAGTTCATGCCACCACTTTCATTGAGATTATTTGAGGATAAAAAGCAAGAAGTGTGCCAATTTTAAAATTCATTTTTTTAATAAGTGCTTGATGTGTAGTAAGAAGATGGACTATTAATTGCTTATTAATATGAGTAAACCTATAAATAATAGAAAAAGAATAGTACATACTCATGAACAGTAAAATTAGTGAATCTTCCCTTTTTGATCCTTCGCGGAGAGACTTTATGAAAAGTGCACTTGCACTGAGCGTATCTACATCGCTTTATGCAAACGTGAAAGAGAAGGATGAAATTCTTGATCTAGTTCGAAACGGTACGGCGTATAAAATCCCTTTTATCCGCAACGGCAAGATATATGAAGAGGGATATAGAGATCTGTGCCGTATTTTTGCCGATATACGTGCGGATGTAGCGGTACAAATGGACCCTAATCTATTTATGGTTTTAGCAAAAGCACAGCAGTGGTTATCTACCAATCACATCAATCGCCCCATCATCCTAACGTCAGGCTATCGAACCGAACATACCAATAATTCGATCGAAGGGGCTGCTTTTAACTCGATGCATTTGTACGGTAAAGCGGCTGATATTAAAATTGAGGGGATCCCCAGTGATTATTTGGCTCGACTGCTTCGAATGTGCGGTGGAGCGGGAATAGGGATATATTCGAGTTTCGTGCATGTGGATACTTGGAAAGAACGTGCGTGGAGAGGTTAATCTCTTTACTTGAAAAATATAACTCTATTTTGACCTTTTTTTGTTACACTTTCAAAATTCATCCATAATATATAGGATTCATTCTTTTGAAACTCATCATTGTCGAGTCTCCGGCCAAAGCCAAGACCATCAAAAACTTTCTCTCTAAAGATTACGAAGTTATTGCTTCCAAAGGGCATATTCGAGATCTCCCTAAAAACCGTTTCGGTATTAAAATTGATGACGATAAAATCGTTGCCGAATATCGTATCAGTGAAGACAGCACCGCTACCGTGAAGCAGATTCAGGAATTGGCTAAAAAAAGCGATACCATCTATATCGCGACCGACGAAGACCGCGAGGGAGAAGCGATCGGGTGGCATATCGCCCATGCGATTGATAAAGATCCCGAGTCACTTCCCCGTATCGTGTTTCATGAGATTACCAAAAATGCGATCATCCATGCGTTGGAGACTCCTCGCACCATCGATATGGATCGTGTTAACGCACAGCAGGCACGTCGATTGCTGGATCGTATCGTAGGGTATAAACTCTCTCCGCTCCTTGCCAGTAAAATCCAAAAAGGGCTATCCGCCGGACGGGTACAGTCCTCAACCCTCAAAATCGTCATCGATCGTGAGCGCGAAATTCGTGCCTTTATCCCTGAAGAGTATTGGACAATCGATACCCTTTTCAAAAAGGATATCGAAGCGACCCTCGTCAATTTTGAAAATGAGAAAATCGATAAACTCACCATCAAAACCGGTGATGAAGCTGCTCGGATCGTAGAAGCTTTGAAAAAAGAGCCGTTTAAAGTCGGTGAAATTGAAACCAAAGAGCGTAAATCCTCTACCCCTCCGCCATTTATGACTTCGACGCTGCAGCAAACCGCCTCTTCCCAGCTCGGGTTCTCTCCGAAGAAGACGATGATGGTTGCCCAAGCATTGTATGAGGGGGTTAAAACTCCTGAGGGGACATCGGGAGTCATTACCTATATGCGTACCGACTCCCTCAACCTCGCAACGGAAGCGGTTGAAGCGGCACGTGAACTGATCTTAGAGCGTTACGGAAAAGAGTATCTTCCTAAAGAGCTAAAAGTTTATACGAAAAAATCGAAAGGGGCTCAAGAAGCGCATGAAGCGATTCGCCCGACGATGCTTGCCTTTACCCCTGAGGTAGCAGCAACGTATTTGAAACCTGACGAGATCAAACTCTATCGCCTTATCTACAACCGCTTTATCGCCTGTCAAATGAACGATGCACGATTTGAGCAACAAAGCATTACGTTTGAATCTCCCAAAGCACAGTTCCGTGCAACAGGACGTAAACTCTTGTTTGACGGTTTTTACCGTGTAATGGGGAGTGATGACAAAGATAAACTCCTTCCATTCCTCACAAGCGGTGACGCTATCGATATCCAAAGCATATCGACCGAACAACACTTCACCGAACCGCCATCACGATACTCCGAAGCGAGTTTGATCAAAAAACTTGAAAGTGAGGGGATCGGTCGCCCATCAACGTATGCTCCGACCATCAGTACCCTCCAGGCACGTAATTACATTGAAATCGAAAAGCGCGCCATTCTCCCGACCGAGATAGCTTTCACCGTTACGGAGATGTTAGAGACCCATTTTAATGAGATTGTGGATGCCAGCTTCACCGCTACGATGGAAGAGACCCTCGATGAGATCAGCGAGAGCGGCAAATCGTGGCATAAAATTTTGCTTGATTTTTACTATCCGTTTCTTGAACAAATCGAAGCAGGGAAAACGAATATCGTAAGTCTTAAAATTGCAAAACCGCTTGGGCGCAATTGTCCGCAATGCGGCAGCGAACTCCTGCTTCGCTCAGGTCGTTTTGGAGAGTTTATCGCGTGCAGCGGTTTTCCGAAGTGCAAATATACTGAGCAAACTGAAGAGAACCAAAAAGAAAATCCAACTGCTCCGGATGAAGTGAGCGAAGAGGTATGTGATAAATGCGGCAGTGCCATGGTGGTGAAAAATGGGCGTAACGGGAAGTTCTTAGCGTGCAGCGGCTATCCGAAATGTAAAAATACCAAAACACTTGCGGAGCAGAAAACATCCGAGGTTCCGTGTCCTGAGTGCGGCGGGAAACTTTTGTGGAGACAATCACGTCGCGGTGCATTTTGGGGATGTGAGCATTACCCAAAATGTAAATTCATCTCCAAATTTGAACCGAGTGATAAAAAATGCGAAGTTGAAGGGTGCGGCGGAGCATTGGCACCGCGAACCTATCGCAATAAAGAAGTGTATGAGTGTGTCAAATGTAAAGATCGAACCCCGCGAGAGGAAAGTGGTGAATGAAAATCGGGCTTTTGTCTGATACCCACTCTAAAAAAGGTCGTTCACAGCGTGTGATCGATCACTTAAAAGCACAAGGGGCAGAATTTTTAATTCATGCCGGTGATATCGTTAAACCCGAAATCCTTGATCAACTGAAAAATAGCGGCTTGCGTTATGTTGCTGTCTATGGAAACAATGATGCTGCACTGATTGAGTATCATACCCGCTACAACCTCGTCCAAGAGCCCCATTAT